>JBEAXP010000103.1:0-2942 GCA_041159745.1 Actinomycetota bacterium
AGACGGGCGACGCGTTCGTAGAGCGGTTGACCGTCGACGGTGAGCGACTGGAAGTCGCCGCTGCCGGGATTGGACGTGCGGCACAGGACGATCACACCTTTGCCCGCATGCGCCAGGAACGGTTCGAGCGAATCGGTGCCGAGATAGGGGTTGACCGTGACGGCGTCGGCGCCGTAGCGGTCGAACGCCTCGCGGGCGTAGCGCTCGGCGGTCGGGCCGATGTCACCGCGCTTGGCGTCGAGAATCAGGACGGCGTTCGGATGACGCTCGCGGATGTGTTCGCAGAGTCGTTCGAGTTCGCGCTCGGCACCCAGCGCCGCGAAGTAGGCGATCTGCGGTTTGAACGCGCAGACGAATTCGGCGGTCGAGTCGACGACGCCACGGCAGAAGTCGAGTGCACCGCGAGCCGACCGTTCGACGCCGTCGGGGAACTTGTCGAGGTCGGGATCGAGCCCGACGCACAGCATCGAGTCGGCCGACTTCCAGGCCGAGCGGAGCTTGGCGTGGAAGCCCAGGATCAGCCTTCGACGGAGATGGCGGCGGTGGGGCAGAGGTCGGCGGCCTGCTCGACCTTCTCGCGCAGTTCTTCGCCCGGCTCCTCGTTGAGGATGTAGAGGTAGCCATCGCTTCGCACTTCGAACACTTCGGGGCACACTTGCATGCACGAACCCGTGGACGCGCACACGTCGTAGTCGACCTTCACTCGCATGGTGACTCCTGTCTGAACTGGTGTGCCGACCCTATCCCAATGAGTCGTGCGACCCGTCAACGCCCGGCTTCTTGACGTTCGTGAGCCGAGAGAACCGCTCGGAGCGCGGCGGTCACCGTGTTCTCGTCGGTGCCGACCCCCCAGAGCACGTCGCCCGCACCCGACACCGTCTCGACGTACGCGACGGCCTTGGCTTCGGAGCCCTTGCCGATGGCGTGCTCGGAGTAGTCGACCACGTCGATCTTGGCACCCAGCCCCTCGCGCATCGCGTTGACGAACGCGTCGATGGGCCCGTTGCCGTCGCCGGTGATGGTGCGGTGGTCGCCGTCGATGACGAGTTGCGCGGTGATCGACGTGCGTCCGCCGTTGGTGGACTGGCTGCGCATCTCGTGGCTCTCGAGGACGAAGCGCGGTGCCGGGGGCAGGTACTCGCGCTCGAACGCGTCCCACATGGAGTGCGGGCCGATTTCGGTGCCGAGATCCTCGGTGATGTGCTGGATGTTCTTGGAGAACTCGATCTGCAGACGACGCGGCAGATCGAATCCGTACTCCGACTTCATGACGTAGGCGACTCCGCCCTTGCCGCTCTGGCTGTTCACGCGGATCACGGCCTCGTATGTACGACCGAGATGCTTCGGATCGAGGGGCAGATACGGGACACCCCACTGGTCGTACTCGCCGGGCTTGCGTCCTTCGGCCGCCGCTCTGCGGTCGATCGCTTCGAATCCCTTCTTGATCGCGTCCTGATGGCTGCCGCTGAACGCGGTGTACACCAGGTCGCCGACGTACGGATGCCGCGGGTGCACGGGCAAGCGGTTGCAATACTCGGCCGTGCGGCGCAGCGCGTCGATGTCGGTGATGTCGAGTTCGGGATCGACGCCGTTGACGAAGAGGTTCATGGCCAGATTGACGATGTCGACGTTGCCGGTGCGTTCGCCGTTGCCGAACAACGTGCCTTCCACTCGGTCGGCTCCGGCCATCACGCCGAACTCGGCCGCGGCCACCGCGCAGCCGCGGTCGTTGTGCGGGTGGAGGCTGATCACGACCGAATCACGGTTCTTGATGGTGCGTCCGAACCACTCGATCACGTCGCCGTAGACGTTGGGGCTGTAGCACTCGACCGTGGCCGGCAGGTTGAGGATGAGCGGACGCTGAGGGGTCGGCTCGATCACGTCCATGACCGCTTCGCACACTTCGATCGCGTACTCGGGTTCGGTGAGGGTGAAGCTCTCGGGCGAGTACTCGTAGCGAATCTCGGTCCCGGGAACGGACGCTTCGAGTTCGACGCAGCGTTCGGCGGCGTGGACGGCGATCCGCTTGATGCCGTCCTTGTCGAGATTGAACACGACGTCGCGCTGCAGCGGATTGGTGGAGTTGTAGAAGTGCACGATCGCCTTCTTGGCGCCGCGCAGCGACTCGTAGGTGCGCTCGAGGAGTTCGTCGCGGCTCTGCACCAACACCTGGATCCACACGTGATCGGGGGCCAGGTTCTGCTCGACGATCTGGCGCACGAAGTCGAAGTCGGGCTGACTGGCCGACGGGAAGCCGACCTCGATCTCGGAGAATCCCATCTTCACGAGAACATCGAACATACGACGCTTGCGCTCGGGGTCCATCGGGTCGATGAGGGCCTGGTTGCCGTCGCGCAGGTCGACCGAACACCACAACGGGGCCTTGGTGATGACGGTGTTGGGCCAGGTGCGATCGTGGAGCACGAGGGGGATGTTCGGGGCGTACTTCTGGAAGGGCAAGCGCCCCGGTGCCTTGTTCTCGAACTGCGTGTGTCGATTCATGGTCTCGCCTTTCGTGGAGTGACGGCCGTTGGGACAAACAAAAAACCCCGGCGCTGGTGCGCACGGGGCTTCGGCGAACGCGATATGGGGCGCTCGCCCTACATAAGAAGGAGGCCCAACAGGTTCATCACATGGCTGACCCTACCGACCGGCCTCGGGGCGCGCAACAGACCGGCCCGAGCCGGGTCGAAAAGAAACGAGATCGGTGAACGCGCGTCGTCAGTCGACGGGAACCGAGTCGAGGCGCGCCAGCTCGTCGTCGAGCGAAGCGGCCTCGGCGGCGGCGACCAGCGAGCGCCAGTCGTAGCCGATGCCCTTGCCGGGGTAGTGGGGTTCCGTGAGATCGATGGTCAACGTCTCGGCCGGAGTGGCGGGCGCTGTGTATGTGTTCATCGGTCTGACCTCCCACGTGTTGTCAGGGAGCGGATAAGGCCTGCGGA
>JBEAXP010000160.1:0-7781 GCA_041159745.1 Actinomycetota bacterium
CCACGCGGGTCGCTCCGGCCTGTCCGAACCGGGCCAGAAGATCACGTTCCAAGAACTTCAACTGGGTCGCCCAGGCCGGGTCGTCCACCTCCACCACGAGGGTCTCGCCGTCGAGCCGCAAAGGGGTCACGTGGGCCGCCACGGCCTCGCCCACCAACTCGGTCCAGCGTGAGAACACGGTGACGGTCGTCGACCGGTCTCCCCCCTTCAGAGACGCCAGCAGCCGGTCGAGGGCCGCACCCAGGGCGCGCGGTTCGTCGCTCACGACCGCACCTGGCCGGCCTCGATGGTGATCACCCGATCGGGTCGCGCAGCCGTCGGCAGCGGGCTGGCGGTGGTAATGACCACCTGTCCGGGAGGCAGATGGGCCAAGAGGGCCTCGCAGCGGCCCGGATCGAGTTCGCTCAGGACATCGTCCAGGACGAGCAGAGGGGTCATGTCGGTGGTTCGGGCCACCAATCGGTGAACGGCCAGCCGGAGCGACAGGGCGAGTGAGCGCATCTCTCCTTGGCTCGCGTGGGTACGGGCCGGCATCGAGCCGAGGAACAGCTCGACGTCGTCGCGATGCGGGCCCACTGTCGAGACCCCGCGCCGCACGTCATCGCGTCGCGATGCCGCAAGAGCGGCGGCCAGTCCGGAGCGACGCCACTCGGGTTCGTAACGCAGCGCGACGGCGACCGGGATTCCGGCCACTTGCTGATAAGCCTCTTCGACCACCGGTTGAAGTTGCGCCAACAACGTGGCGCGGGCTTGACCGATTTCGTCTCCGACCGACGCCAAACGTTCGTCCCACACGTCGAGCGAAAAGCCGACTTCGTCGGTGAGTCGTCCTCCGCACTGCCGCAACAACGTGTTGCGTTGTCTGATCACCCGATCGAGTTCGAGTCGCAAGGCGTCGTTCTTCGTCGCCAGGCTCACGAGCGCATCGTCGACGAAGCGACGTCGCTCGGACGGCGCACCTTTCACGAGGTCCAAGTCGTCCGGCGAGAACACGGTCACGCGCAGAACGCCGACGAGATCCCGCGTGCGCGGAAGGCGTTGCTTGTTCACCAAAACGTTCACACGGCCTTGCCGGGGAATCTCCACTTCGACCAGCAACTCGCGGCCATCGTCGTGTCGGACCGTCGCACGTACGAACGCCGAATCCGCACCGTCACGAACCAAAGCCGCGGTGGGAACCTGACGGAAACTGTCGAGTGTCGCGAGGAACGCCATCGCTTCGGCGACGTTGGTCTTGCCTTGACCGTTGCGACCGACGATCGCCGTCGTCTCGGCCGTGAGCGAGAACGAGGCCCGTGCGTAATTGCGGAAGTCGACGAGCTCGATCTGCTCGATGAACATCAGGAACGCAGAGGCATCAACAAGTAGGTGTACGACGGGTCGTCCTTCGGACGGATGACCGCCAACTTGCCCGGTTCGCTCGTCTGAATCGTCACGAGCTCGCTACCACACGCTTCGACTCCGGCGGCGAGAAGCTCGTTGTTGAACGACATCTCGATCTCGTTACCCGACATCTCGCCGTCGAGTTGTTCGTGGGCCTCGCCGCTGTCCTGGCTCACCATCCGCAGAGTGACTCCGTCGGGCGCGATGCGGATTCGCAAGGGGGTTCCGATCGGATCGCGGGCGACGAGCTTCACGCGACGAATCGACTCGAGAACCGATTCGCGGGAGATCGTGAGGCTGTTGGGCGGACTGGGCGGAATGAGGCGTTGATAATCGGCGAACGTTCCCGACAACAAACGGGTGACCAACCGGGTCGCGCCCATCTCGAACGTGGCGTCGTTCTCGGTGATGTTGATGCTCACGGACTCGGCGTTGCCGAGCAACCGCTGCAATTCACCGAGTGCCCGCGCCGGAACGACGAACTTCGCACCGTCGGGAAGAACGGCCGCGTCGATGTCGCGGATCGCCAAGCGATACGAATCGGTGGCGACCAGGCGCAACTTCTTGTCGACTCCGGTGATCAGAACACCCGTGAGAACCCCACGCGCGTCATCGGTACTGGCCGCTCGCACGACCTGCTTCAGTGCGTCCGACAACGTGGCCGCCGGGACGGTGACCCCGCCGCCAACCGAGCCGCTCCACTTGGGAAAGTCACCTTCGGCTCCGGTGGGGACCGAGAAGTTCACACGACTGGCAGAAATCTGCACCTTCTCGTCGCCCACTTCGAGAGTGACCGCACCGGAAGGAAGCGAACGCACGACTTCACTCGCGAGTTTCGCCGGGAGCAGAACGACGCCGTCCTTGCCGTCGGCCACGGGAACGACGGCCTCGATCGTCAGATCACCGTCGGTGCCGGTGACCCGCAACGAATCTCCGGCGAGCACCAGTCGCAGACACGACAGCGTGGGGTTGGTGGCCCGGCCGGTGGCAGCCCGGCTGGCGGCGCCGAACGCGTCGGCGAGGATGTCGCGCTCACATCGGAACTTCACTCGAGACTCCTTGACCCCGGATCGCCGATGCCGTTGTCGACACCGTTCGATGCTTCTTGAACTTAGTGCTTGTAATAAGTGCTGTGGATTGTGGATGAAGTGTCGTTCGCCCAGCGAGTCGGGCACATCCGGGTGTGTCGGGTTGTTCACAGACGTCCACACCCGATCCCGGGCGAATGACACGACTGGTGGACAACATCGACTTGTTCACAACGACACGGCCCCGAGATCACATGCGGTCCACATGGTCATCCCCATGGTCGGTCAGCCCAACTTCAACGTCTTGATGAGCATGGTCACCTGGTCGTAGGTCTGGGTCCGTTCCTTCATGAGGCGCTGGATCTTCTCGACCGCGTGGATGACCGTCGTGTGGTCACGGCCGCCGAAGAGTCGGGCGATGGCCGGGTACGACAGATCGGTCAACTCACGGAACACGTACATCGCCTCTTGGCGAGCCGCGACCAACGGTCGTTGGCGACTCTTGCCGCGCAGCGCATCGACCGAGAACCCCAGAATCTTGGCGATTTCGGTGAGCAACTCCTCGTCGGTGCGGTGCTTGGGTGCCTGATCGGTGAGCAGGTCTTCGAGGAGCCGCTCGGCCTGGGCCACGGTCATGTCGACCCGGT
Organism: Actinomycetota bacterium; assembly: GCA_041159745.1. GTDB lineage: Bacteria > Actinomycetota > Acidimicrobiia > Acidimicrobiales > Ilumatobacteraceae > Casp-actino8. The sequence goes on from JBEAXP010000160.1 coordinate 3,059, forward strand.
TGAGGCTCGCGTACGCGCTCACGCGGATGAGAGCACCCTCGAGTTCACGGATGTTGGAGGTGACCCGGGAGGCGATGAACTCCAGGACCTCGGGCGGAAAAATGGTGCCCTCGCGCTCGGCCTTGTTGCGGAGAATCGCCAGACGGGTTTCCAGATCGGGCGGCTGCACGTCGGTGATGAGACCCCAGCGGAAACGGCCGATCAACCGCTCCTCGAGGTTGGGGATCGCGTCGGGCACACGGTCGGACGAGATGACGATCTGCTTGTTGGCGCCGTGCAGCGAGTTGAACGTGTGGAAGAACTCTTCTTGCAGACCCTCTTTGCCTTCCATGAACTGGATGTCGTCGATGAGGAGGAGGTCGATATCGCGGTACCGGCGCTTGAAGTTGGCGATCGAGGCACTGCGGATGCCGTCGACGTACTCGTTGAGGAAGGTCTCGGTCGTGACGTAACGGACCTGGTAGTGGCTGTAGTTCTGCAGCACGTAGTGGCCGATCGCGTGCAACAGGTGCGTCTTTCCCAGACCGGCCGACCCGTAGATGAAGAGCGGGTTGTAGCTGCGGGCCGGCGTCTCGGCCACTCGCTGAGCGGCGGCCAGGGCGAAACTGTTCGACCCGCCGCGCACGAACGTCTCGAACGTGTACCGGGGATTCAGGCCGGCCCGTTCGACGGCATTCTCGAGGGCCGACCGCGACTCGGTCTGTTCGACCGCCGGGTCGTCCTTCACCACGACCGCCGCCGGGGCGGGGGCGGCCTCGGGCGGGGCCACGACTTCCACGTCGAGGTGGCGGTGGCCGGCACCGATTTCGGCCAAGGCGTCCATGACCAGAGGCAGGTAGCGGGTCATGATCTTGTCGCGAACGGTTCCGCTGGGCACGGCGAGGCGAATCGACTGGCCGTCACTCGGGATCGAATGCACGTCGTTGAACGTGGAGTACCACACGGCGTCAGAGACCTGTGCGCGCAGCAGCTGAGCCACTGCTGTCCACATGTTCTCCTTGTCTTCCACCTGGGACTCCTTGTTCCTGACCCCGACTCGATCCACAGACGGATCCACAGAATGTGGACAACCCCCTCTGGCTCACCCCAGGCCGTGTGACCTGGGCCGACGAGCGGGGCGAACCAGGATTTCCGGGGCCATGCTCGTTGGAACACGGCAACATAGCAGGCTGTGGATAGTCGCTGAAAAGCCCGATCGCGGGTTGCCCGGGTGAGCGCCTGAGCCGTAGCCTGACCCGTTGCGTCGGCGTCTCGTCGGCCGACATCCGCTGGCCCATCGTGGCTGGTCACCGAGGAGTTCTTCGTGAAGCGCACGTACCAACCCAACAAGAAGCGCCGGTCGATGAAGCATGGCTTCCGGGCGCGTATGGCCACCCGCGGTGGCCGAGCCGTTCTCAAGGCCCGTCGCCTGAAGGGCCGCAAGCGGCTGTCGGCTTGATCGGTCACCTGCGCCGCGCCCACGAGTTCCAACGCCTCCGCCAGGAGGGAACACGTGTTCGTAGCGGGGCCGTCTGGTGCATCATGCTCCCCGATCCGTCCTACCCGGCACCCTCCATCGCCTTCGCCCTCGGCCGCCCAGTGGGCTCGGCCGTCGTGCGCAACCGCATCCGCCGTCAGATGCGCGAGTTGATGCGGGCTCACGAAGCCGATTTCGCCCCGGGCCTGTACCTGTTCGGCGTCTCGGCGCGGGGCGGCGACGTCCCGGGTTTCCTCGAACTGCGGCGGGCGTTCCACACGTTGTCGGCGCGGAGCCGCTGATGCAGCGATTCATCCTTCGGGCGATCGAGTGGTACCAGGTCGGCCGCGACGGACGTCCTTCCCCCTGTCGGTTCACTCCGTCGTGCTCGCACTACGCGCACGAGGCGGTGTCGCGGTACGGAGCCGGCCGTGGAACCTGGCTGGCCCTGCGCCGCTTGACGCGTTGCCGTCCGTTCGGTCCGTCGGGATTCGACCCCGTGCCCGAGCCACGCTCACAGAGCCACCACGGCTGTTGCACTCCCTCTTCGTCCGCCACATCGACCCTCGTCAACTCGGGAAGGGCCCACTGACATGTTTCAAGCCGCAGCCTGGCTGATCAGCCAGTTCTACAACCTCACCTCCAACTACATCTTCGCGATCTCGCTCGTGGCGGTGGTGATCATGATGTTGATCTTCCCGCTCACTCTCAAGAGCACCAAGGGCATGCTCGAGATGCAGCGTGTTCAGCCGGAAATGCGCCGTATCCAGCAGCAATACCGCAATGACCGGCAGAAGATGAACGAAGAAATGATGAAGCTCTACCAGGAGCACAAGGTCAATCCCTTGGCTTCGTGTCTGCCGCTTCTCGCGCAGATGCCGATCTTCATCATCATGTTCCGCGTTCTGCACGGACTCACCGACAAGGGAGCCGACGGAACGTTCGATCCCGACTACATCTCGAAGTCGAGCGAATTGTTCGCGAGCCTCGACAACAAGACCGAGATGTTGTCGTTCGGTCTCGATCTCTCTCTGCGACCCGTCGATGTGATCCAGGACGACCCGGCCAAGGGCGTCATCTACGCGCTACTGGTCGTCGCACTCATGGGCTTGTACTGGGTGCAGCAGCGCATGATCGCGTCGCGCACGGTGTCACCCACGATGTCGGCGACGCAGGCCAAGATCCTCCAGTACCTGCCGGTCGTCTTCGGCGTCTTCCAGATCTTCTTCCCGGTGGGCTTGGTGATCTATTACTTCGCCCAGACCATCGTTCGTATCGCCCAACAGGCGTACGTGACCCGCCGCTTCTACAAGGGCGAGCATTCACTCGGCCGTCAGGCTCAGGCCGCCAGCGCGAAGGCGCGTGAAATGGCCGAGAAGGACGGCGGCGGAACTGGATTGTTCAGCCAGTTGCGCAACGAGGCGAATCAGGCCAAGCAGTCCAAGCAGTCGTCGAACAAGCCGGCGCCGGGAGGAAGCAAGCGGGTGACCCCACCCAAGGGTGGCTCGACGGGCAGCAAGGGTCGTCCGACCCCGTCCAACCCGTCCAAGCCGACGGGCAAGAACCGTCACCCCAAGCCCCCGCGTCGACCCTGAGTCGGCGTTCCCCCACCACAACACGCAGAAACGGAAGGTTGCCCCATGGAATGGGTCGAAACCACAGGTGCCTCGGTCGACGAGGCCAAGAGCATTGCCCTCGATCGACTCGGAGTCGATGAGCAGGATGCCGAATTCGAAATCTTGGAAGAACCCAAGCCCGGCTTGTTCGGACGGATGCGCGGAGAGGCTCGTGTCCGGGCCCGGGTCAAGCCGCGGACCCCTCGGGCCAAGAACGATCGCCGTCGCCGGTCTGACAGAGGTTCCGAAAAGAGGCAAGATGGCCGTCGCGAACAGAGCCGTGACGGAGGTTCGTCGAACGGACGGTCGTCAGGCCGCCGTCCACGCCAGGAGGGTTCAACCATGAGCAACAATGCCGACGAAAACTCGCGGGAACCCCGTCCGGCGGCCGACCCGGCCGAGGTTGCCGCTCAGGCCGAGAAGTTCCTGGTGGGACTGGCCGCGGCATTCGGGACGTCGGGAACCGCCTCGCGTTCGATCGACGGTGACGAGATCGAGGTGAATCTCGATGGCTCCGACCTGGGCCTCCTGGTCGGGCCGCGTGGGTCAACCCTTCAGGCCGTTCAGGATCTCACGCGCGTGGTGGCCCAGCGTCGCCTCGGCGACCATGACACCCGCCTGCGCGTCGACGTTGGTGGCTACCGGGCCAAGCGCAAGGAAGCCCTCGGACGCTTCGTCAACCAGGTGGCTGATGAAGTGGTCTCGAGTGGCTCGGCCCGGGCTCTCGAACCCATGCCGGCATCGGATCGCAAGATCATCCATGATGCGCTGACCGGACGCACCGACATCGCGACGCACTCCGAGGGCGAAGAGCCGTATCGGCGCGTCGTGATCACCCCGGCCGGGGCCTGATCACCCAGACCACCAGGGCGGATCTGTGAGTTCCCTCGATCCGTCCCAACGAAACTCTTTGATCGATGCGCTGGGCGAGGCCCAGCGCATCGGCATGTTGGGACCCGGAGACCTGGGTATCGCCGTCGATCAAGCTGTGTCGCTGGCCCGATTGATCCCTGACACTGCGACGTCCTTCGTCGACCTGGGGTCAGGCGGCGGACTTCCGGGCCTGGCGGTGGCACTGGCCCGACCCGACCTGGCGGGAGTCCTGGTCGACCGGCGCGGCAAGCGAGTCGACTTGCTCGTGCGCCTTCTCGGCCGTCTTGGACTGGCGGGACGTATCGAGGCCGTGGAGGCCGATGTCATCGATCTCCCCCGCCGGTTTCCCGGGGTCACCTGGTCGGTGGCCACGAGTCGGGGATTCGGCCCGCCCCCCTACACCGCACAACACGCCGCGCCCCTGCTTTCATCCGGGGGCCTTCTCCTGGTGACCGAGCCCCCGGGCTCCACGGGTGAACGCTGGGAGACCCCCGAGGTGTGGGAATCGGGCCTGTCCCTGGTCACTGTGTCCAGCGGTATCGCGGTCCTGGTTCGTTCCTGACCATTCGGCCCGACTGTTCCACGTGGAACAACCGGCGACAGCCGAGCCCTCGGCGACCCTCTCCAGGCCCGACTGTTCCACGTGGAACAACAGTGTGTGAGATCACCTCCCAGAACCCCGACCGAGTTGCACCCGTTCGGTACCATGCGGGCGTCCACCTTCGAGTCAGAGGTACGCATCTCTTCCATGACTGACCAGTCGGCTTCCACCGGCCAC
>JBEAXP010000021.1:0-3690 GCA_041159745.1 Actinomycetota bacterium
TTGGCCGCGCGACTCTTCATCGTGTCGTTGCACGCCGTGAAGAGTGCGTCGCGCCGACTCTTCGTGTGGGCTCCCGCGCGTCCGGTGGTGGGCGCCATCGCCACGCTGGCCCTGATGGGATTGTTCGGCCGCGACTACCTGGGACTGTCGCTCCCTCTCGTGGACGGCGCGCTCGAAGGAATCGCCGCCGACTGGTGGGAGCCGCTGCTCAAGATCGTGTTCACCGTGGTGGCCCTCGGTTCGGGGATTCCCGGCGGTGAAGTCACACCGTTGTTCGTGGTGGGAGCCACGCTCGGGTCGACGCTCGCCGATCCGTTGTCGCTCGACCCGCGGCTGGCCGCCGCCGCCACTCTCGCGGCGGTGTTCGGCGCCGCGTCCAACACGCCGATCGCCTGCGCGATTCTCGCCGTCGAGCTCTTCGGAGGCGGGCTCGCGGTTCCCGCGGCCGTCGTGTGCATCGTCGCGTACGCGGTGTCGCCGGAGCGAGGCATCTACGACGGTCAACGCGCCGGTGCTACGAAAGACCTCCGGGCCAGCGCACCACCACGACCTCGCTCATGAACGCGGGCGGATGATCGCGGATCCATTTCTCGATCTCGGGTAGGCGTGATTCGGGCAGGCACAGGCGCCGACGCGCCGATTGCGCGAGCAGAGCCGGATCGTCGGCGTGACGACTCATCGGCGGACGCGGAACCTCCACCACTTCGGGTTCGATTCCCAATGCGCGCACCACGGCCACGAAATCGTCGGACGTGGGGCCGTCGGGTCGCTTCAGATTCCAGAAGTGGCGCCAGCCCTCGTTCCAGGCCGACTGCGGGTGATGTTTGGGCAGAACCACCACCACACCGAGCGTGGCCGCGGCGGTGAGCGCCACGACGAAGGCCTCGATGTTCTGCACGTTGTACACCACGTGATGACACACCACCACGTCACGAGGATTGAGCGGAGCACCGCGCAATTCGGCTTCGATCGCGGCGTCGGGCCACTTGCCCTGAATCTCGGTGTGGGCTACTCCCACTTCGTCACAGGCCCCCGCGAACTTGGCCAACATCGCCGGGTTCTCGTCGACGCCGGTGATGTGAGTGGCCCGCGGCGCGAGCGGAATCGAACTGCGTCCACCGCCGCATCCGACGTCCATCACCGAACCACCCTCCACCGGCAGGAGTTCGCGCGCCATCTCGAAGATGGGACTTCCCGGGTCGACGGTGTCGTCCATGGCGAACGTGGCCGGATCGTGCGCCCACGGTGGAACCTCGGCTTGCGCGAGGATGTGCTCGGGCACTCCCCAACCCCGCAATTGTTCGGCCCAGTGGCACCCGGCCTCGGTGAGGAAGCCGTCGTCGGCCGACGGTGTCGGGCCCGCGTCGTTGGTCATTTACGCGATACGAACCGGGAGCTGGCGCGGGCCGCGGATCTGGCCCACGCTCCACACGACTCCCTCTTCACCATGCGCCAACTCGAAATCGGGGAAGCGCTTGATGAACTCTTCGATCGCCACCCGCAACTCGAGACGAGCGAGGTTGGAACCGAGGCACCGGTGGATGCCGAGGCCGAATGCGGCGTGGCGATTCTCGGCGCGATCGATGAGCACCTTTTCGGCATCGGGGAATTCAGCCGGATCGAGATTCGCGGCCGGGAACGGAAGGAGCACCCACTCGTCCTTCTTCATCGGACAGCCGTGGAAGTCGTGATCCTTCGCCACCAGACGCGCCATGGTGACCGGCGCGTAGGCGCGCAGGAACTCTTCGATGGCAGTGGTCATGAGCGACGGGTCGTTCACGAGTCGACGGCGGTCGTCGGCGTGCGTGGCCAGGTGCCACAGACTCGAGCCGATGGCGCTCCACGTGGTGTCGATACCGGCCACCAGCAGAAGGAGGATGAATCCGCCCACCAATTCGTGCGGGATCTTCTCGCCGAACAACTCGACTTCGAGCAGGTAGCCCGTGAGATCGTCGCGCGGGTTGGCCACATGATCGTCGATCTGCGCTTTGAGGTACGCGTCGATTCGCTCGGATGCGGCGACTCGATCCTGCGGATCGAGGTTGATGTTTTCGAGCAGATCGTGCACGAACTCGCGGAACAAATCCTGATCCTCGAGCGGGAAGCCGAGCATGCGCGCGATCACGTTGACCGGAATGTGCTGCGCGTACTGAATGGCCGCGTCGATGGTGAGGCCGGTCTTCGCCTCGGCCTCCATCTTGTCGAGAAGTTCGTTGCACAGACGACGAATCTCGGGTTCCCATTCGGCGATCTTCTTGGGCGAGAACGGCGGCAGGACGATGCGCCGGGCCTCGTGGTGGAAAGGCGGATCGCTCGTGATGGGCGGGGCGCCACCGATGGGCGCCGGGTCGAGCGGAACCTCGGTGCTCACGACGACCGCGCGACTCGTGAAGTTCTCGGTGTCGTAGGCGATCTCGCGCACGTGCTCGTGCGTGACGGGCAGCCACGTTCCGCCGTAACGATCGGAGTGGGCGACCGGGCACTTGTCGCGCAGTTCGGCCCAGATGGCGTGCGCGTGCCGGTTGTATTGCGGATCTGCGTGATCGAAATCGTTGGTCCAGTCGGTGACCGGACCGTAGATCGACTTGGAGGTGTCGTATCCGGTCATGTCATTCCGACAGCGTGATGGCGAACTCGGGGCAGTTGGCCACGGCGAGTCGGGCGCGCTCGACCAACTCGGGCGGAACGTTGCCGTCGCCGATCACGACGGCCTGGCCGTAATCGTCGACATCGAAGAGTTCGGGGGCCAGGGCGTAGCAGCGGTTGTGACCTTGGCACTTCTGAGCGTCCACGTGAATGCGCATGAGACGAGGGTAGTGGGACAAACTCTCGGTCATGGCCTCGCGTCGTACTCCCCCGTTGGCGATCCTGCTACCGCCGTCGGAGGGCAAGGCCGAGGGAGGCAAAGCCCCGGCGTGGAAGGCCTCGGCCGGCACCTTCGGCAAGGCGCTGGGCGCGCGGCGAACCGAGGTGGCGGCCGCCGTCGCCAAGGCCAAGGGCGGCGACGCCAAGTTGCTCGGCGTGAACGGCAAGCACCTCGCGCGCGCGCAGGAATCGAACCGCGCGTTGGTGGGTGCGCCCACGCTGCCGGCCCACGCTCGGTACACCGGTGTGGTGTGGGAGCACCTGTCGCCGTCCACGCTGTCGACCACGACGTCGGCCCGCGCCGCCGACTCAATTGTGGTGGTGAGTGGGCTACTGGGCCTGGTGGGTTTCGCCGACGCGGTGCCCGACTACCGACTCAAGATGGGTGCGTCGCTCGCTCCGCTCGGCAAGTTGTCCACGTGGTGGCGGCCGTCGTTGTCGGATGCGCTCAACGAATGGGCCGATGGCCGCTTCGTGATCGATCTCCTGCCGGGCGAACATCGCGCCGCATGGATTCCCGAAGCGGACGGTTTCGCCGGACTCGTGTCGGTGTCGTTCGTGGAGAAGTCGGGCAAAGTGGCCGGACACGACGCGAAGGCGGCCAAGGGAATGTTGGCGCGGTATCTGCTCGAGTCAAGTGGCGACGTGGAGAAGACCTTGAAGGCCTGGAAGCACCCCCGCTTCCGCCTCTCCCTCTCCTGATCAGGTCAGTGGAGTTTGTCCTTGAAGAAGGTGAGGACGCGCTGGACGCTGGCTTCGTCGCGTTGTTCGGTGAGGACCGAGTGGTCGGACTTCTTCACGGATGGCAACTCGATGGCCACGAAC
>JBEAXP010000023.1:0-6944 GCA_041159745.1 Actinomycetota bacterium
GTGCACCCGTGCTCGAGCGCCAAACGGGTGACCTCGGGCTTCCACGAATCGATGCTCAGCGGCACGCCGAATGCGGCCAACGCGCGCACGATGTCGCGCAGGCGCTCCCACTCGTCTTGCCATGGCACGACGGTGGCGGCGTCGGTGGATCCCTGGCCACCCAAGTCGATGCCCTGGCACCCGTTCTTCAGCAGATATTCACCGCGGCGAGTAGCCGACTCGGCGTCGGTGGCTATTGAATCGGTGTTGAGCGAGTCGGGAGACGCGTTCACGACGCCGTACAAGAACATGCCGTCAGGCTAGGGCGGCTGAGGAGACGATGAAGACGTTCGATCCGACCGGCTGGGACTTGTCCACCGCGATGGCTCTGAAGAACGACGTCTCGGTGTCGGTGTGCATCCCGTGCCGCAACGAAGCCGAGACCATCGGCGATCTCGTGCGCATGATCGACGATGCGCTCGTCGGCACTCTCGTCGACGAATTGATCGTTCTCGACGACGGATCGACCGACGGAACCTCCGAGGTGGCCAGCGAGGCCGGCGCAACGGTCGTTCCGGTCGACTACGTCCACTTCTTCCACGGCAGCGCCCACGGCAAGGGCAACGCGATGTGGGCGAGCCTGGTGGCTTCGAAGGGCGACATCGTGGTGTGGTGCGACGGTGACATCACGAGCTTCACACCCGACTGGATCATTCGCTTGGTGATTCCGCTTCTGCTCGACGACCAGCTCGGTCTGGTGAAGGCGAGTTACGAGCGACCTTCGCACCTGGGTGGGGGAGGTCGCACCACCGAACTCGTGGCCCGTCCGCTGCTGTCGTTGTTCTTCCCGGAGATCGCCGAGATGCAGCAGCCGTTGGCCGGCGAGTACGCGGGCCGGCGCACGATGCTCGAATCGGTGCCCTTCGCGACCGGCTGGGGTGTGGAGATCGGCCTGTTGATCGACATGTACCGACAATTCGGAGTCGAGAGCCTGGGCCAGGTCGATCTGGGTGTACGACTGCATCGCCATCACAAACTCGAGACGCTGGCCATTCAGGCCGCCGAAGTGGCGGCCACTCTGCTCGCTCGCGTTCCCGATGCGCCGTCGTTCGCCGAGGCCGTCCCCACGTTGCGCCGCAAGAGCGGCGACGACATCGAACTCAACGTGATGGTGCGTCCACCCGTGAAGTCGCTTCTCCGTTTCGGAGCCCCGTAGAGCCCGGCGCTCAGGCGCTGCGGAGATAACGAAGGAACACGAACCCCTGGTCCTCGCACACGTGGGCGAGGTGCCACGGCTCGCGCATGGCCCAGGCTCCCTCGGCCGCGCGGTCGCTGCGTCCGGCGATGAACCGCGGTGCGATCGTGAGGCACACTTCGTCCACCAAGTCGGCCGCGAGCATCTGCCCGTTCAGGGTGGGCCCGCCTTCGAGAACGCACACCTCGCCCTCGAGGGTGGCGACCACGTCGCGCACGTCGCCGGCGACCACCCGCGTGTTCGGTGCCGCCAGCAGGGCCTCGGAATTGCGGCCGAGGTCACCGCTCGACGACATGACCACGAGTCGCTGATGCGACGGAAGCGGCGAGTAGTTGTCGGCGCGAACGGTTTCGGCGCCCACGAAAACGGTGTCGGCCGAGCGGTGGAGGAACAGGAACACGTCACGATCGGCCGGGCCGCCCAGCAACGCCGACGATCCCTCCAAGGCGATCGCGCCGTCGGCCGTCGAGATCATCGACATCACGACCCAGGGTCGGTCGGCCCACGCGCGTCGATGCGATCCGTCGTACGCCTCGGGGATCGTCACCTCGCGAGGTGACGGAAACAGCATGCGCATGGAAGCCCGATGTCCTAGGGAACCAGAGCGATCTTGCCGGCGACTTTGCGATCTTCGAGATCGTGGAGTGCTCGGGCGGCGTCGTCGAGGGCGTAGGTGACCGGTTCGACCGGCCGGAGCCGTCCCTGGGCGATCAGATCGAGCACCTGAGCGAGCATCCGATCGTTGAGGCCCGGATTCTTTCCGGCCCAGCCGCCCCAGTCGACGCCGGTGACCCGGCGATTGCGCAACAACACCTGATTGGCCGGGAGTTTCGGAATTCCGCCGACAAATCCGATCACGAGGTACTGCCCATCGTCGGTGAGAGCTCGCAGAGAGGTTTCGCCGAGTTCGCCGCCCACCGGGTCGTAGATGTAGTCGACTCCACCTCCGGAGATCTCCTTGGCCTTCTCCTTGATCTCGTCGGCCGTCAACCGCGAATCGATCACCGCTTCGGCGCCGCGTTCGGTGGCCAGACGCCGCTTCTCGTCGGTGGACGCGACGGCGATCACTCGCAGGCCGAGGGCGTGGCCCACGTCGACCGCTCCGAGTCCGACGCCGCTGCCGGCGCCGATCACGAGCAGCCACTTGCCCGATTCGACGCGCGCTCGTTCGACGAGTGCGAACCACGCGGTGAGGTAACTCTGCATGAAGGTCGCGGCCTGGCCGTCGGAGAGATTGTCGGGCAGAACCATCACCCGTTTCGCGGCCACCACGACTTCGCTCGCGAATCCACCCAGTCCGACGTTGGCGAAGACACGTGATCCGATGGCGACGCCATCGACGTCGGACGCCGCCTCGATGACGCGACCGACGACTTCCATTCCGGGAACGAAAGGTGTGGGCGGCTTGATCTGATACTTGCCCTGTACGAAGAGGGCGTCGACGAAGTTCACCCCGCACGCGTTGACGGCGATGCGTACACACGAGGGGAACAGGTCAGGGGATGGGCGGTCCTCCACGACGAGGTCGTCGATGGGCCCGAACTGCCGGCAGACGATGGCGCGCATCCCCGAAACCGTACGACATTGGGCGCGAAACCGTGTCAAAAGTGGCACCTCTGACGCCCATGACCGCCGGGTGTGGCCGGGTTGGGCGAGAAACATGCCAGAAGTGGCACGGTTTCGCGCCCAAGGGGACGGGTCAGTGGGGGGCGCCGAATTGGCGATCGCCGGCGTCGCCCAATCCCGGCACGATGAACGCGTTCTCGTTCAAGCGCTCGTCGATCGACGCCGTGTAGATCACGAGGTTCGATCCCTGCTTGCGCAGGAACTCGATTCCCTCCGGCGCGGCCAACACGCACACCACGATGATCGGCCCGGTCGCGTGACGCTCGAGCAGAAGTTCAACGGCATGGGCGAGTGACCCGCCGGTGGCCAGCATCGGATCGAGCACGATGCACGTACGGCCGGCCAGCGACTCGGGCAACTTGTTCACGTACGGCTTGGGCTGGAACGTGTGCTCGTCGCGACTGATGCCCACGAAACCCACGTCGGCGTTGGGCATGAGTTCCTGAGCCGCGTGAACGAAACCGAGTCCGGCGCGCAGCACCGGAACCACCACGGGTTGCGACGCCAACGCGCGTCCGTCGGTCTCGGTGAGCGGAGTGCGCACTCGCACGGCCTTGGTGGCCAGATCGCGAGTGGCCTCGGCCAACAGCAAGATGCCCACGCGCTCGAGCTCCTGGCGGAACAGGGCGTTCGGCGTGCTGGCGTCGCGGATACGCGTGAGCGAATCGGCGATGAGCGGGTGGTCGACGACGTGGACTTCAACGGGCATGCGCCCATTGTTCCAGATCAGCGGGTGGCGGCTCCCAATGTCTGCTCGGCCCGCGCCAGGGCGTACCGGGGCTTGATGAGGCCGCTGATGATCCGCAGCCGCTCGGGGAAGGGGGCGAAGGCGCTCTTCATGGCGTTGACCGTGAGCCATTCGAAATCGTCGACGCCCCAGCCGAAGGCCTCGGACAGCTGCGCGAACTCCTTCGACATGCTCGTGTTGCTCATGAGACGGTTGTCGGTGTTGACCGTGACGCGGAATCGCAGGCGCCGAAGCATGCCGATGGGGTGCTCGGCGATCGACGGGCACACCCCGGTGTTCACGTTGCTCGTGGGGCACAGTTCGAGCGGGATACGACGGTCGCGCACGAAAGCGGCGAGTCGGCCGAGCTGTTCGTTGCCCGGCTCACCGGAGATGTCGTCGACGATGCGCACTCCGTGGCCGAGTCGCTCGGCTCCGCACAACTGAACCGCTTCCCAGATGCTCGGCAGACCGAACGCCTCACCCGCGTGGATGGTGGTGTGGAAATTCTCGCGCTGCACATGGTTGAAGGCCTCGAGGTGTCGCGTGGGCGGATAACCGGCCTCGGCTCCGGCGATGTCGAAACCGACCACTCCTTCGTCGCGCCACCGCACCGCCAACTCGGCGATCTCGAGGCTGCGGGCCGCCGTGCGCATGGCCGAGCAAATCGCGTAGATCGTGAGATCGGTTCCGGCCGAGCCGCGGCGGAAGCCGTCGAGAATGGCCTTCATCACCTCGTCGAGCGTGAGACCCTTCTCGGTGCACAACTCGGGCGCCATGCGCACTTCGGCGTAGACCACGCCGTCGTCGGCCAGTTCGCGCGCGCACTCGAACGACACGCGTTCGATGGCGTCACGGTCCTGCATCACGCCCACGGTGTGCGCGAACGTCTCGAGGTACAGCACGAGATCGTTGCGCTTGGCTCCGCGATGGAACCATTTGGCCAGGTCGTCGACATCAGTGGTGGGCAGGCCCTTGTATCCGTACTCGGACGCCAGTTCGACGACGGTCTGCGGACGCACTCCGCCATCGAGATGATCGTGCAGGAGAACCTTGGGGTAGTGGACGAAATCGGCGACGTTGTTGCTCATGCGGGGGCTTTCGTTCGAGCGCGGCCGTCGAGGCGACGCAGGGGGAGGTCGGGGGAGCGCTGCAGCCAGTTCCAGGACGGGTAGTCGGCCGATTCGGCGATGCAGTGCAGCGAGTAGGCGTGGCGGCTTTTTCCGCTGCGATTGACGTCGCTCCAGTGGGGCAGAAGGCCGTGCAGGATCACGAGGGTGCCGGCGCTCACTTCGAGGGGCACGAGTCCGTCACTCGGAGCGGGGAGTGGCTGCGGATCGTGCACGATGAACTCGGCGCCGCCGTCGTTGGCGGCCCCAAGTCGGCGGTACGTCTTGCGCAGTGTGGTGCGGTGTCCGCCGGGCTGAGCCCAGAGACAGCCGTTCTCGATAGTCGCATCTTCGAGAGCGAACCAGAAGCCGGTCACGGTGATGGGGTCGGTGTACAGGAACGTGGCGTCCTGGTGACAACCCACTTCACCGCCGATGAACGGCTGCTTGCAGATGTACATGCTCTGCAGAGCGAGCGCGTCGGCGAGCCCGATGTCGGCCGCCACGTCGGTGAGAGCGGGTGAGTACGAGAACTCTTCGAACACGTCGTCGAGATCGTGCAGGGCGTGGCCGATCTTGTTGACGCTCAGTTCCTTCGGCTGTCCGAGTCGACCGTCGGCACCGAAGGCCTCCTTTTCGAAGAAGCAATGGACGCCGTTGGCCGAGGCCATGAACTGCTCGTCGGCATGGCGCTCCTGTTCGTTGGTGGTGAACACGCTGCGGTTGGCATCGGCGTCGAAGGATTGCAGGATGTGCTCGGCTCGCGCCTTCACCCGCGCGCAGACTTCACGGCTCGCGAAATCGGGGATCACCAGGAAGCCGTCGCGCTCGTATCGCTCGATCTGCGCATCGGAGAGGACTCGTCCCATGTCTGAAGCGTAACGCTCGGTCGCAGATTCGGGATTTCGCCGTACCCTGGGGGACATGAATGCCACACCGGCACGACTCGATCCGCACGATGCGGCCACTCTCGACCGCCTGACGGTCCTCGGCCGCGAGGTCCGCGAGGCGATTCCGCACGTCGAGGTCTTCCCGGCGCCGGCCGATGTGGAAGTCGTGCGTTTCACCACCGACGAACTGGCGTCGATGTGCCCGGTGACCAATCAGCCCGACCTGTCGCGCGTCGTGATCGAGTATCGCCCGGGCGAGTGGTGCGTCGAGTCGAAGAGCCTGAAGTTGTATCTGTGGGGCTTTCGCGATCGGGCCGTGTTCGCCGAGGCCCTCACCGCCGAGATCGCTCGCGAGATCATGGACACGGCCCGGCCGTTGTCGGTGACGGTGACCCTCACGCAGAAGCCGCGCGGCGGCATCGAGGTCGAGGCAGTCGCCCGCCTCGGCTCTCACTGAATCACAACCCCCCAACACTCGGTGTTCTGGGTCCAGAACAGGTCACTATGGGTCCAGTTATGGACCCAGAACCCCAAATGAATGTTCGAGGGGGTTAGTGGGATTCGCCGGGGCGGTACGGCAGTCCGGCGTGCGCGGGCGGTCGCAACTGCTGACGAGCGCCCGCCAACACGATCACCGTCACGATGTACGGCGTGGCGGCCACGAACTCCGACGGGACCTTGTCGACCACGTTGTACGCGATCACCAGACACACCGCCGCCGCGAGACAACTCGACGCGATCACCGAACGGCGCCGCAACACCATCACGGCTGCGACGATCACCAACGCCACCGCGGCCACCAACAGCAGTGCGGGAACGTTGCGCTCGTCGCGGAACTTGAGGGCCGTCGGGAATCCGAACAGCAGCGACCCGCGGAACACGCCCCACGGCTGCCAATTCCCGAAGATCGTCGTCGCCAGTCCGATGAAGCCCTGCCCACCGGTCTGACCCTGCCGGTACGTGCTCGTGAACACGCACGACAGGTACGCGCCGCCGAACGCCGCCAACGCACCGCTGATCGCCATTGCCTGGTACCTCAGACGGTTGATCGCCACACCAAGTGACTCTCCGGCCTGCGGCGACTCACCACTCGAGCGCAGACGCAGTCCCCATCGCGTACGCCACAGCACGTACACCGAGAGCGGAATGATGGCGATCGCCAGGATCGTGGGCAGATACACGTCGCTCACGAGACCGCGCACGAACCCGGCCATGTCGGGCAGCAATGGAATGTCGTGCTTGTCCTCGATCCATTTCAGGATGTCGGGGCTCTTCCAATCGCCGATTCGCCCGCCGGCCAGAAATGGCATGTCGAATTCGCCGTATCCGCCTTTGCCGGGCGGCGACTGGCTCTCGCC
>JBEAXP010000044.1:0-15835 GCA_041159745.1 Actinomycetota bacterium
GGAGCCCCTGTCCGCGAACCGCCTTCACGCCCTCGATCACGGCCAACTTCTCCGCGAAATACTCGCCCTTGCGACGCGCCATCGACGGTGCGTCGATGCGCCGCATCTCGGCGATGACCGCCGACACCGCGGCCCCGGCGATGGCCGTTCCGCTGTAGGTCGATCCGTGATCGCCGGGTTGGAACACCGCGGCGACCTCACGCCGGGCCCAGGCCGCTCCCACGGGGAAGCCGTTCCCGATGCCTTTGGCCATCGTGACGACATCGGGTGCGACTCCCGCGTGCTGAAAGCCGAACCATTGGCCGGTGCGTGCGAAGCCGGTCTGCACCTCGTCGATCATCATGAGGAGACCGCGCTCGTCGCACAACCGCCGGATGCCCTGCAGATACTCGGTCGTCGCCGGGATCACTCCACCTTCGCCCTGCACGGTTTCGATGAGCACCGCCGCGACCGACGGATCGATGGCGGCTTCGAGGGCGCCCAGGTCGGCGTAGGGAACGTGGCGGAATCCTTCGGGCATCGGCTGGAACGGTTCGTGCTTGGCCGGCTGACCGGTGGCCGCGAGTGCGGCGAGGGTGCGTCCGTGAAAGCTGCCGAGCGCGCTCACCACGCCGTAACGGCCGCGTCCACCGAACTTGCGCGCCAACTTGATGGCCACCTCGTTGGCTTCGGCGCCGCTGTTGCACAAGAAGACCTGACCCCACTGGCCGCTGGCCTCGTGGAGCAACCGATTGATATCGGTGGCGGCCCGGGTGGCCGCCGGATTGGCGAAGAAGTTGCTCACGTGCGAGAGCGTGTTGATCTGCTTGGTGACGGCATCCGACACCGCCGGATTGCAGTGACCGAGCGACACGACCGCGATTCCCGACAGGAAGTCGAGGTACCGCTTGCCGTCGACGTCCCAGAGTTCGGTGCCTGATCCGCGCTCGAACATCACGCTCGGTGCGCCGAACACCGGCATGAACGGGCAGTAGTCGGCTCCGGCGGTGGAGAAAGCGTGTGCGCTCATGACTGACCTCCGCTCATATGCCGAGTGCGCTCGACCATCGTGCCGATACCCGCGTCGGTGAAGAGTTCGAGCAGAAGAACGTGCGCCACCCGGCCGTCGAGGATGTGCGCCCGCTTCACCCCGTTGCGCACCGCGTGCACGCAACTCTCGACCTTGGGAATCATGCCGCCCGCGATGGTGCCATCGGCCATGAGTGCATCGAGTTCGTCGGGAGTGGTCTGCCGGATGAGACTGCCGGCGTCGTCGATCTGACGCCGCAAACCCTCGATGTCGGTGAGATACACGAGTTTCTCGGCTCCGAGCGACTCGGCGATGGCCCCGGCCACGGTGTCGGCGTTGATGTTGTAGGCCTGCCCCTGGGCATCGGTTCCGATGGTCGCGATCACCGGAATGAACTCGTCGGCGAGCAAGCGGTGGATGATTCCCGGATTGATGGCGGTGACATCGCCCACGAAACCGAGCTCGGGGTCGCGCGGAGAGGCCGTGATGAGCGACGCGTCCTCACCGCTCACGCCGACGGCGTAGTCGCCGTAGACGTTGATCGCCGACACGATCTGCGGGTTGACCTGTCCGATGAGCACCATCCGGGCGATGTCGACCGTTTCGGCGTCGGTGACGCGAAGTCCGTTCTTGAACTCGGTGGTCTTGCCGAGGCGCTTCATCAGATCGCTGATCTGCGGACCTCCACCGTGAACGACCACGGGCTTGAGCCCGACCAGCCGCATGAGAACGATGTCCTGGGCGAAGAGTGCGAGAGCGTCGTCCTCGGCGGCGCCGGCCAACGCGTTACCGCCGTACTTGACGACCACGATCTTGTCGGCGAAGCGCCGGATGTACGGCAAGGCCTCGATGAGAACCTCGGCCCGCAACTGATCGTCGACGGGATTCACGGATACACCCCCACTGCTGAGAGGCCGGCGGTCTCCTCGAGACCGAGAGCCACGTTGGCCGCCTGTATTGCCCCGCCCGACGCGCCCTTGCAGAGATTGTCGAGCGCGCTGATGACCACCGCGTGGCCGGTGCGCTCGTCGAACCGAGCGGTGATGTGCACCGCGTTCGAACCGAGCGTCGCCTTGGTGGACGGCGACTCCGAGCGGACGACGACGAACGGCTCACCCGCGTAGGCCGACCGCAGCGTGTCCATCAGAACCTCGGTCGACAGCGCCTTTCCGTTCGCCGGTCGCGCGTAGCAGGTGGCCAGGATTCCCCGGTTCATCGGGACGAGATGCGGCGTGAAGAGAACCGTGGCGCCGATCTGCTCCTGCATCTCGGGCGTGTGACGGTGGTCGAGAAGGCCGTAGGCGTTCACGTCCTCGTCGACGGTGCAGAACGAGTTCGTGTGCTTGGGCGCGCGTCCGGCGCCCGAGACTCCGCTGGCGGCGTCGACGATCACGGAAGACGTGTCGAGGAGACCGGCGTCGACGAGTGGTGCGAGCGCGAGAGTCGCCGCGGTGACGTAGCAACCCGGCGTGGCCACCAACTTCGCTCCGGAAAGTGCCGCGCGGTGACGCTCGGGAAGTCCGTACACGGCACGGGCGAGCAAAGAAGGCTGATCGTGTTCGAAGCCGTAGTACGCCGGATACGACGACGCGTCCTTCAGGCGATACGCGGCCGAGAGGTCGACGACGCATCCAACTTTGCCCACCAGGCGAGGCACGACTTCGAGGCTCGCCTCATGCGGCAGACCGAGGAAGACCACATCGACACCGTCGCAGGACGCCGGATCGTTCTCGGCGAAAACCAGGTCGGGATAGCGCGCAGCCAGACTCGGATAGAGCGAGGCCACCTTGGTACCGGCCTGGGAGTCACCGGTGGCCAGAACCAGGCGCAAACCCGGATGCCCGGCCAGGATCCGAAGGAGCTCGGCCCCGGTGTAGCCGGAGGCGCCGAGGACGGCGGCGGTGAGCGGTGTCGTGGTCACGACGCTTGATCATACGGAAGAGTGCATAAAGATACAACGCTTGTTGGCCGGCCCATTCCGTGCCGGCCTGCGAACATGGGGCATGGCCCAGCCCTCGGGGTTCCCCCTGCCCAGCACCAAGGGTCGGCTCCTCGTGGCCGCTCCCCCGCTGGGCGATCCGAACTTCGATCGAACGGTGGTGTTCATGCTCGAGCACAACGAGGGTGGGGCCATCGGCGTGGTGCTCAACCGTCGATCGGATGACCTCGACGTGGAACTCGATACCTGGGCCGAGTTGGTCGCACCGCCGCGTGAATTGTTCACCGGTGGGCCGGTGGAGGCGAACGCGTTGATCGCACTGGGCAAAGTACGGCTCCCTTCGGGGGACGTGAGCGTGGAGCCGGTCGATCTGGAGATGGATCCGGCCCACCTCGATCCGCGGCCGACCACGATGCGGATCTTTCACGGCTATTCGGGCTGGAGCGCACAACAACTCGACGGCGAGTTGGAGATGGGTGCGTGGATCGTGGTGCCGTCGAAAGTAGACGACGTGTTCACCGACAATCCCGAAGCGTTGTGGGCCGAGGTGTTGAGCCGTCAGCCGGGACGCGTGTCGTGGCTGGCTTCCATCCCCAAGGACCTCACCACCAACTGAGACCCCCTTGGTGCTTCTGGTGGCACTCCTGACACCTGTTTCGCACACTTCTGCCACCAGTTTGTCGTTGATTTCGCCCTCGTTGGACGCGGCTTCCCGCATTGGGACATGGATCTCGCCCGGTTACACGAAATCGCCCATCGACAGCACGGAGCCATCGGCCGACACCAACTTGCCGCTCTGGGAATTCCCCGCAGCCGAGCGCTCACGCTTCGACGCAAGGGAATTCTGGTTCCGTCCATCGGTGATTCGTTCGCTCTCATCGCCGAATCGCGCTCTCGACTGCAGATCACATCGGCCGCGACGCTCGCATGGGGCGGGAAAGGAATCGCTACGCACCGCACGGCTGCCTGGCTATGGGGTGCCTGGGACCACGGGGACGACGATCCGATCGACATCACGATCGGGGGTCGTCATCACAGCAAGCAGCTCGAGGGAATCGTCTTCCACAGTCCACGCGATAAGCACAACCTCGCGCCGATCCGGCGACAGGGTATACGGGTCACTATTCCGACTCGCACAATTCTCGATGTTGCCGCGGTGGCGCCGCACCGAATCCAGACGGTGATCGAACGCATGCTCCTCGCCGGACACGTGTCGAGAGACAGGCTTGCCGCGGCTGTTGCGCAGCATTCACGACGAGGTCGGACCGGTATCGGGCCCGTTCGACAAATCTTGCGCGACTGGCCCTACTCGAACAAGGTGGCCGAATCAGTTCTGGAAATGCGCATGCAGACATTGCTCCACGACACGCCCTTCGCGCACTACGAAACCCAATGGGAGATCGGTCCATTCCGAACCGACTTCGCGTGGGTGGACGAGCGAATCGTTCTCGAATGCGACGGCTGGGGCAAGGTCGATTCCGCGGCGTACTTCGAACGGGCCGCCCGACGAGACTCCTTCCTCCAATCGAACGGATGGATCGTTCTTCACTTCACCTGGGCCGAGATCACTCGGCGTCCGCGTCACGTCGTGAGCGAAATCGAAAGAGCATTTGCATTGCGCCGGGACCAGGGAACTGGTGGCAAACTTTCACGAAACTCGTGACGAAGTTGCCACCAGAAGCACAAAGTCAGCGGAGCTGAGCGCCGAGTTTGCCGACCGCACCGATGCACTTGTCGCGCACCGACGCCACATCGGCATCGGTGAGTGTGCGATCGGGGGCCTGCAGCCGCAGTCGATACGCGAGGCTTCGCGCCTGGTCCCCTGGGGTCGTGCGGTAGACGTCGAACAGATCGAGCGAGACCAACAGCGACCCCGCCGCCTGCCGCAGAGCCTTGTCGACCTTCTCGGCGCTGACATCCGCAGGAACGTTGAACGCCAGGTCGAAATCGGTCGAGGGGAACTTCGACGTCGGCTTCCACTGCGGCACCTTGGGCTCGGTCGACAGCAGGGCGGACAGGTTCAACTCGAGGACGGCCACCCGTTCGTTCACGTCGTAGGCGTCGAGCACGTCGGGGTGGATCTCCCCCACCGCTCCCACCACATCGCGCCCGGCCGACAACGTGGCCGATCGAGTGGGGTGCAGACCCGCCGGCACCTTCGATTGATCGAGACGCGCACCCCAGCCCATGGCCGACACCAGTTCACGCCAGACCGCAACGGCGCGCGGCGCCTCGGCCCCGGCGACCAGCACGCACAGCGCCTCGTGCTCGGCCGGTAGTTCGGCGTCGCTCGGCGGATACACGTGGCCGATCTCGAAGAAGCCCACACCACTGCGGCGATGCGACTCGTTGAACGCGACCGCCTTCAACAGTCCGGGGCGCAGAGAAGTGCGCAGCACGTCGTCGCCCACCACCAAGGGGTTGACAAGTCGGACCGCGTCGGCCGCAAGTCCCGCCCGCGCCAGATCGCCGTCGGTCAGAAAGGGATGCGGCATGGCTTCGTCGAGCCCCAATCCGAGGAGAACATCGCGCACCCGGCGACGGCGCTGCTGCACGGGTGAGAGTCCGCCGGCCAGCGTCGACTTCGGAACGGTCTTGCCCAACTTGTCGTAGCCGAACAGGCGAGCAACTTCCTCGACGACGTCGATTTCGAGGGTGCAGTCGGGCCGCCACGACGGAACCGACACGGCCAGCGTCGGACCGTCGACTCGGCAGGCGAAGCCGATGGGTTCGATGAGCGCCGAGATCTCGGCCGCACCGAACGTCCGGCCGAGCAGCGCTCCCACTCGCTCGGGCCGCACGGTGATGGTCGTCGGAGTCGGCATCGATGGCGTTCGCGCGTCGACGAAACCCTCGTGCACCACGAGATCGGGACAAGTGAGGCTCAACAACTCGACGAAACGGGCGATCGACGTCTCGATGCCCAGCGGATCGACACCGCGCTCGAAGCGAGCCGACGCCTCGCTGCGAAGACCGAGCCGCTGGACCGTCTTCATGATGCCGGGGACTTCGAAGTACGCGGTCTCGAGCGCCACGGCCGTGGTGGACCGGCTGATCTCGGTGTTCTGGCCACCCATGATGCCGGCGATGCCGATGGGGCGATCGGTCGCGTCGCAGATGAGGAGATCATCCGTGGTGAGCGTGCGCTCGACGCCATCGAGCGTGATCATCGATTCGCCGTCGCGCGCGACGCGGATCCGGAATCCTCCCCCTCCCAGCGTGTCGAAGTCGTACGCGTGGTTGGGCTGGTTGGTCTCGAGCATCACGTAGTTGCTCACGTCGACCACATTGTTGATGGGCCGCATGCCGGCGGCGGCCAGACGACTCTTCATCCAGTCGGGCGATTCGGCCACTCGAATGCCCGAGATGATCACGGTGGTGAAGCGCGGGCAGCGATCTCCGGCCACGATGTCGACCGACGCCGAGCGCGCCGGCCCGGTGGCGACGACCGACCCCGATGGTTCGGTGAAGCGAACTCCGAAACGTGCCGCCAGGTCGCGGGCGACACCCACGTGCCCGTAGGCGTCGGGTCGATTGCGCAACACGTCGAGGTCGTACACGATCTCCTCGGCCAGGCCGAGTGCCTGCCCGTACGGAACGCCGAGCGGTGTCTTCGGATCGAGGATGAGGATTCCGCTGTGGTCGTCGCCCAGACCCAACTCGCGCGACGAGCAGCACATGCCCTCGCTCGGGATGCCCACGATCGGCTTGGTCTCGATGAGTCGGCCATCGGGCATCGCCGTGCCGGGAGTGGCCCACGGGATCACGTCGCCCGGCTGCATATTGAACGCGCCGCACCACACGTGGTGTTCGGTTCCGTCGCCGATGTCGAGGAACACTCGATGCACCTTGGCCGCGTCGGGATGACGCTCGGTGCGAATGACGCGCGCCGTGATGACGCCGGCCACCGTGGCCCCCACCCGATCGACGCTCTCGACCGCCAGACCGACATCGGACAGCGTGTGGGCGATGGCGTCGACATCGTCGGGCAGCGGAGCCAGATCTCGGAGCCAGGAGTGAACGATCTTCATGTCAGAACTGCTCGATGAACCGGATGTCGTTGGTGTACATCTCGCGCACGTCGCCCACGCCGTGACGCTCCTTGGCCATGCGGTCGATACCGAAGCCGAACGCGAAGCCGCTCCACTCCTCGGGATCGAGGCCGCCGGCGCGCAACACGTTGGGGTGCACCATTCCGCAACCGCCCAACTCGAGCCAGTCGCCCTTGGGAGTGCGAATGTCGAACTCGGCCGACGGTTCGGTGAACGGGAAGTACGAGGGACGCAGCCGGCTGCCGAACTCGGTGCCGAAGAACGCCTTGGTGAACGCGTCGATGGTGCCGGCCAGGTCGGCCAACGTGATACCGCGATCGATCACGAGGCCCTCGATCTGGTGGAACACGGCCAGGTGCGTGGCATCGGTGGTCTCGTTGCGGAACACTCGCCCGGGCATCACCATGTAGATGGGTGGCTGTATGGCCTGCATCACGCGGATCTGCACCGGCGACGTGTGCGTGCGCAACACCGTGCTCCCGGGAGCGCCGTGGTCGACGTAGAACGTGTCGTGCATGCTGCGGGCCGGGTGCGAGGGCGGCATGTTGAGCGCCTCGAAGTTGTACCAATCGGTTTCGACCTCGGGTCCCTCGGCGATCTGGAATCCCAGACCCACGAACACGTCCTCGAGTCGCTCCCACGCCTGCGTCACCAAATGAGCACGGCCGCGAGTGGGCGGCCTCACGAACTCGGTGAGATCGAGCGCCTCGGCCGCCAACTGCACGTCGCGTTCGGCGCGAGCCAACACCGCGCGGCGTTCGTCGAGCGCCGACTGCACGGCTGCCATCGCGTCGTTGAGCGCAGCCCCCATGGCCTTCTTCTCGTCGACCGTGGCCAACTTGCCCAGGCCGGCTTTCAATTGCGCGAGCGGACCCTTCTTGCCCAGCAATTCGGCGTCGAGACGACGCAGATCGTCGACGGTCGCCGCACTGGCGATATTGGCCACGGCGGAGGCGCGGGCGGCGTCGATGTCGGCGATCATGGGCAGGTCAAACCGTACCGTTTCGACCGCGTCGCTGACGAGCAACTTCGAAGCACAGCACCGTGGCGGCCATGGCCACGTTCAGACTCTCGGTTCGACCCACGTGCGGGATCGACACCCACTCGTCGACCGGAGCATCCGAACTCATTCCGTGGGCCTCGTGTCCGACCACGATCGCGACTCGTCGGGTGAAATCGAACGACCACATGTCGACACCCGCGTGCGACGAAGTGCCGACGACCACGAGATCCGAATCGATTCCCGCCAGCGACTCCACTTCGAGCACCGGCAAGCGAAACAGCGAACCCGCCGAAGCCCGAACACATTTCGGATTGGTGGGGTCGACGGTTCCGGCGGTGATGACCACTGCGTCAGCGCCCGCCGCCTCGGCCGAGCGCAGGATGGTTCCGAGATTGCCCGGGTCGGAGACGCCGTCGGCCACCACCACGAACGAGGACGTGGCCAGAGCATCGGGCGCCACCGAACGACGGCGGGCGATGGCCACGATGCCGTTGGGCGACTCGGTGTCGGCCACTTTGTCGAGCACACCGTCGGCGAGGCGATGAACCGTGCCGGCGCCCGGCACCGGCGACGCGTCAGGAGCGAGGAACTGGGCCTCGAATTCGAGACCCGACGCGACTCCTTCGGCGACGAGAACGGGCCCGTCGATCACGAGCACGTTCTCCTCGATACGCGAACTGCGGCGCCCGATCAGGCGCCGCAGTCGTTGAACGTGCTGGTTGGTGAGACCGAGACCGGTACTCACACGTCAGCCAAGGGCAGCCTTGGCGGTGGCCACCAACTTGGAGAAGGCGGCCGCATCGGTGACGGCGAGATCGGCGAGGATCTTGCGGTCGACTTCGATGCCAGCGGCATTGAGGCCGGCGATGAAACGCGAGTAGCTGATGTCGTTCAGACGGCAGGCCGCGTTGATGCGCTGGATCCACAGACGGCGGAACTCGCCCTTCTTCGCGCGGCGGTCGCGGAACGCGTACTGCCCCGACTTCATCACCTGCTCGTTGGCGGCGCGGACCGAACGGCTCTTGTTGCCGTAGTAGCCCTTGGCGCGCTCGAGGATCTGGCGGCGCTTCTTCTTGGCGTTGACCGAACGCTTGACTCTGGCCATTTCGACTTTCCTTTACTCGATGGGGGACGACGGGGTGGAACTGCTCAGCGCTCGGCGAGAAGACGCTTGATCTTCTTCTCGTCGCCGGAGTGGACGTCGACCATGCCGTCGAGGCGACGGGTACGGGTGGACGGCTTCTTCTCGAAGAGGTGCTGGCGGTTCTGCTGGAGGCGGCGCAACTTGCCGGTTCCGGTCTTGCGGAACCGCTTGGCGGCCGTCTTGCTGGTCTTCATCTTGGGCATTGCTTCCTCACTCTGTTGTTTGTGGGGCTGATTCAGTGGCTGATTCGGGGACTGCTTCCGAGTTGTCGGAGGTGGCGGCAGAAGTCGGCGCATCGGACCGGGAGGTCTTCTTGGCGACGGGCTTCTTGTCGGGGATGAGCACGAGAGTCATGTTGCGACCTTCGAGTCGCGCCTGCGTCTCCACCTTGGCGATGGAACCGACTTGTTCGAGCACACCATCGAGGATCCGGCTGCCGAGTTCGGGGTGGGCCATTTCGCGGCCCCGGAACTGCAACGTCACCTTCACCTTGTGGCCGTCTTCGAGGAACTCCTGCACGTGACGAACCTTGGTGTCGAAGTCGCCTTTTCCGATCTTGGGTCGGAACTTGACTTCCTTCACCGTCACATGCGAGGCCTTCTTCCGCGCTTCGCGCAGACGCTGGCTCTCCTCGTAGCGGAACTTGCCGTAATCCATGATGCGACACACCGGCGGTGTGGCCGTGGGGGCCACTTCGACCAAGTCGAGGTCGAGTTCACGAGCCAGGCTCAGCGCCTCGGGAAGAGGCTTGATTCCGAACTGGGCTCCGTCGGGGCCGATCACCCTCACTTCACGGGCGCGAATGCGCTCGTTGTAGCGAGGTTCGTTCTGCGGCGGTGCTATGGCTGCTCTCTCTTGTGCAAAGGGTTTGCCTCCCTAGATCGGACGACGCGAAGCCGATCGGAGGCGAGCAGCGCTCGCTCAGACTGACCTGACGCACGCTGGTCGTGGTCAGGTGGGGGCGAACCCCACTTCGCATGAGTTGTGGCCTTGTAGGGTAACCGCCCGACGAGGCAAAACCCATGACGACCGCCGATTCCCACCCCTTCTCGACCGGACCCGAACCCGACGATTCGCAGCTCGAGGAGTCGATGGAGGCCCTGGCCGAGGCCCGTCGCCGACTGGCCGAAGTCCCCGCCGAGGTCGTCGTCGTGAACCACGCGATGGGGCTCTACGAGTTGGCGGCCATCCATCTCACGGCCTCACCGCCCGACCTGGCCGCGGCCGCACTGTCGATCGATGCCCTGGCCTGTCTGGTCGACGGGCTCGGCGATCGACTGGGGCCCGATGCGGCTGTTCTGGGCGACGCGCTGAGCAACATCCGCCTCGCGTTCGTGCAGATCAAGGGCTGACGAGCCGGAGTTCGAAGGCTTCGGGGCGGGAGAACTTCGGGCGCACCTCGAATTCGACCGACTCCCCCACCGCCACGTCGCGTGAGCCATCGGCGATCTCCACACAATGGAACGGAAATCGCTCGCCGTCGCTCTCGACCACGCCCAACCCGACGTGCGCGTCGAACTCCACGACGACCCCACGCCGCGCGGACATGTCAGGCGACGATCTTGGAGATCGGGATCTCGAGCAGGTCGGACGCGCCGGCATCCTTGAGCGCCGGGATCAGCGTGTTGATCGAGCGCTTCTCGACGACCGACTCGACGGCGAACCCGCCACCGGCCAACTCGCTGATGGTGGGCGACTTGGCCGAGGGCAGAACCGCCAGAACCTTGGCGAGGTCGTCGGCGCCCACGTTCAACTTCACCAGCACCTTGCCGCGCGCATCGAGCGTGCCGAGCAACAGAGTCATGAGTTGAGCCATCGCGTGGCGCTTCGCAGGGTCGGCGTACGACACGGGATTGGCGATCATCTCGGTGTACGACACGAGCATGGTGTCGATCACGCGCAAGCCCGCCGCGCGCAACGCACGACCGGTCTCGGTGATGTCGACGATGCAGTCGGCGATGTCGGGGATCTTGGCTTCGGATGCGCCGTACGACAGACGCACGTCGGCATCGATGCCGCGCGACGCGAAGAAGCGCTTGGTGAGTCCGGGATACTCCGTGCTCACGCGGACACCCTGAGGCAGATCGGCCACCGACGTCGCCTTCGAGTCACCGGCCACCGCAACCACGACCTTCACCGGATCGGATGTGGCCTTCGAGTACTTCAACTCGCCGAGGCTCTGCACGTCGCTCTGCGTCTCTTCCACCCAGTCGCGACCGGTGATACCGATGTCGAAGAGCCCCTCGGCCACGTACTGCGGAATCTCCTGCGGGCGGAGGATGCGAACCTCGGCGATGCGCGGGTCGTCGATGCTGGCCTTGTAGTCCACACTCGAAGAACGCCGAATGGGAAGATCGGCCGCCTCGAACAGATCGAACGTGGCCTTCTCCAGCGAACCCTTGGGGACGACGAGCCGTAGCACGGCGTCGAACGCTATCGGGCCGGCCCTCAGTGATTCGTGGGAGTTTCGGCCAGCAGACGCAGCGCGTGCGGAAGCACGTCGATGATCGCGTTGATCTGCTCGACGCAACCCTTGGGCGATCCGGGTGTGTTGCACACGATGACCCGACCGCGAATACCCGCGATCCCCCGCGACAGCCGACCCAGTGGGCTCACCAGGCGCATGGCTTCGGCCAGTCCGGGCGCCTCGCGTTCGATCACGCGGCGCGTTCCTTCGGGAGTCTGATCTCGCGGAGCGAATCCGGTGCCGCCGGTGGTCACGACGAGACCGGCGAAACCATCGCACAACTCGATGAGCGCCCGAGCGACTTCGTCGGCGCCATCGGCGGTGAGCGCACGCTCGACGACGGTGAACCCGGCCGCGCCGAGCGCATCGGCCAGGGCGCCTCCGGATACATCGTCACGCGTGCCGTGAACGACTCCGTCGCTCACGGTGAGCACCTTGGCGAACAGGTCAGCCATGCGCTCGACGGTATCGGACGACCACCATGCCATCGGTGTCGGAAACGTGCGGCACAAGGCGGTGACCCGAACCGAATCGGTGCCACGGCATCGGCAGTTCGGAGTCGTCGATCTCGAAGCCGGTGGGCGTCGGATGGTCGATCGACTCGGATGCCGTGATGGTGCACACGCTGTACACCAGACGTCCACCTGGTGCCACCAAGTCGGCCGATGCGGCGAGGATCGATCGCTGCAGAGCCACCAAGTCGTCGACATCGTCGGGAGTGATTCGCCAGCGCGCATCGGGACGGCGGCGCAGGGCGCCCAGACCCGAGCACGGAGCATCCACGAGAACGCAGTCGAACGAACGCGACGCGAACGGAGGCTGGCGACCATCGGCCACCACCACCGGAACGTCGCGACCCAATTGCCGCGCGTTGCGCGCGACCAGCGACGCACGGGTCGTGTTCACATCGGCTCCGATCACCTTGGCGCCGCCCGCCGCCAGACCCGTCGTCTTGCCGCCGGGCCCGGCACACACGTCGAGCACCCGCTCATGAGGGCGAACGGCCGCGACATCGACCACCATTTGGCTCGCACGATCCTGCACGTAACCGTCGTCGCGCCGGGTGACCGGCGGTGCGGTGTTCATGTGCTCGAGAGCGATGGTCGCCTCTCCCGGAACCTCGCGTTCGAAGACGCCAATGATCCAGTCGGGATACGAGAGCCGCGTGGCCTCGTCGGGCCACACCATGGGCGTGCGGGCCACGCGCCGGAGCACCGCGTTCACGAACGAACGGGTGGCCCGTGGCGCGAGATCGACCGAGGCCGAGACCGCCGCGTGATCGGGAACTCCCGCGAACACGAGTTGGTAGGCCCCGAGTCGCAGAACGCGGCGTGTGACGGCGTCGGGCTCCTTGGTGACGAATCGATCGATCACGGCATCGCACGCGCGTCGCATCCGCGTGGTGCCGTAGACGAGTTCGGTGGCGAACCGGCGATCGGCATCGGACAGTGCCGACGTGCGCAGCATCGACGGCAGGACGAGATTCGCGTAGGCGCCGCCTTCCTCGATGCGAGCCAGGGCTTCGATGGCCAGACGCCGCGCCGACGTCATGCGAACGATGTTCCGTCGGGCCGCGCACCATTGGCCCAGGCCGTCGCGCTCATCGACGCTTTGCCCTCGGGCTGCACCGAGAGGAGCTCGAGGCTCTCGAGTGCGGTGTTCACCAGGACCCGACCGTCGATCACGCGACAGAGTCCGGGCCCACCGTCGAATGGTGTCGCGGTGCGGGCATCGTGAACCTTGAAACGCTTCTGGTTCCAGGTGGTCCAGGCTCCACCCACCCGCGTCTGCCGCACGGCCTGATGCGCCGCCGCCGCCCAGTCGATGCGCAGATCGTCAGGGGTGATCTTGTCGGCGTACACCGCTTCGCCCGCCTGCGGCACTTCGATGGGAAGCCCGTGACGCAACGCCGTCAACAACATGTCGGTTCCGTCGGCCACCAGACGAGCGCGAACGTAGTCGGCCGTCGTCGTGGCATCGATCGCCATGCTGCGCCGATCGAGCACTCCCCCGGTGTCGAGCCCGACGTCGACCCGCATGAGGCAGACACCGGTCTCGGTGTCCCCGGCCAGAAGCGCTCGTTCGACCGGTGCGGCACCGCGCCAGCGCGGCAGCAGCGAGAAATGCAGGTTGACCATCGGCAAGCGAGTCAGAACGTGGGGCTTGATCAAGGCGCCGTAGGCGACCACCACACCGAGATCGCACGGAACCTCGAGCACGTCGTCGACCGCGTGCGACACCGGCAGACCCAGTTCGAGTGCGGCCTGCTTGACCGGACTCGGCGAGAGTTCGTTGCCACGACCGCGACGCTTGTCGGCTCGGGTGACGACGTGCGCCACTTCGATGCCTCCGTGCACGAGCGCTCTCAGAGTCGGAACCGCCATGGTGGGAGTGCCGAGAAAGACGACGCGACGAACCGGCCCGCTCGGAAGCGGCGCCAGATCGGTCATTGGGCCCGCAGGCGGCGCAGCGGCTTGGCGTCGGTGTCGCCGTCGAGGATGCGCTTGTACTCGGCCAGCGCTTCCTTGCGCTGTTCGGGCTGCATGCGGTCGAACATGAGGATGCCGTTCAGATGATCGAGTTCGTGTTGGAACAGTCGAGCCTCGAGTTCGTCCGCTTCGAGCTCGAACTCGTTGCCGTCGAGGTCGAGGCCGCGCAACAACACGGTCTTCGGACGCGTCATCTGCACGTACAAACCGGGAATGCTCAGACAGCCCTCGTCGTACACCCATTCGCCGTCGGATTCGACGATCTCGGGATTGATCACGACCAACGGATCGTCACCCATGTCCCACACGAAGATCTGGCGCTGGATGCCCACCTGCGGTGCCGCCAGGCCGATTCCGGAATCGCTGCGGTACAGCGTGGAGAACATCTCGTCGACGATCCGGACGACCTTGGCGTCGATGTCGGCCACCGTGGCGGCCTTCGACGCCAGTACCGGGTCTCCGTATGTCCGGATCTGATAGGCCATGTCTGCGAGGCTACTTCCGACATGTCGCACTACTTCGACAACTCGCCCAATGTGGCGTCACATCCCGAGATCGTCGAGGTGCTGCTGCCCGGTGACGCGTTCGACTACGTGTCGGACGCCGGTGTCTTCTCGCACGGCCAACTCGACGTCGGAACGAAGATCTTGTTGTCGGACGCACCCGATCCGCCGGAGGCGGGAACCTTTCTCGATCTCGGTTGTGGGGCCGGACCCATCGCACTGGCTCTGGCTCGCCGATCGCCCGGGGCATCGGTCTGGGCCGTCGACATCAACCAACGCGCACTCGAACTCACCCGATCGAACGCCCATCGTCTCGGACTCGGCAACGTGCACGTGGGCGAACCCGACGACGTTCCCAGCGACGTCGTCTTCGACCTGATCTGGAGCAATCCGCCGATCAAGGTCGGCAAGGACGTTCTGCATCGAATGCTCACGCGGTGGCTCGCCCGCCTCACGCCGGACGGACACGCGATCCTCGTCGTCAACAAGCACCTCGGGAGCGACTCGCTGGCGCGCTGGCTCGGTACCGAGGGCTACGAAGTCGAACGACTCGGTTCGCGTCGCGGCTATCGGCTCCTCGACGTGTGGCGCGCCTAGACGCGCGGCGGGTCGACTTCGACGCGAACCCCGGCCGGACGTTCGGCCCGGGCCACCGCTTCGGCGAGCGCGTCCGCCGATGACGCGCGCAGCAAGTAGCCGTCACCATGTCGCGCCACCATCACGTCGGAACCCAGCCGCGCGGTGAACGCCTCGGCGTCGTCACCTTCCACGAGCGCGAGGGCAGAGAACGGTGGCAACGAGAGATCTCGGCGACGCGTCGTCTCGCGATCGGCCGCACCGGCCGGATCACCCGCGACCGCGCTCGTGATCACGTCGTGGTCGACGAGAGTCGTCTGCACCAACACGCGTCCGCCGCGCCCCCGCGGCCCCACCAAACGTCCGGCCCGCACGAGCAACGCCATGGCCTGTTCGGCCGCGCGATAACGCGGAGCCAGGAGTTCGGCGTCGAAATCGAGGAACACCACGGTGTCGATGCGTCGTGTCCGATGCAGAACCGCTTCGGTGCCGACGAACACGTCGCAGCCCGTGTCGTCGAACGACGACGAGCCGGTGACTTCCACCACCGATCGGTGGGCGGCCGCTTCGATCTCGGCTCGCAACCGGGCCGTACCGGGCTTCACGCGCGCCATCGCCGTCGAGCCGCACGTCGCGCACATCGTGGCTCGGGT
>JBEAXP010000083.1:0-10622 GCA_041159745.1 Actinomycetota bacterium
CTCGCTCACTCGCGTCGACCAACTCCTCGACGGCGCCGATCCGACTTCGCGCGCCGAGCGCGACCTGCTCGCTCGCCT
This sequence comes from Actinomycetota bacterium, assembly GCA_041159745.1. Taxonomy (GTDB): domain Bacteria; phylum Actinomycetota; class Acidimicrobiia; order Acidimicrobiales; family Ilumatobacteraceae; genus Casp-actino8. Next base: position 79 of record JBEAXP010000083.1, read on the forward strand.
CCACGACGGATTGCCGGTGCTGCCGTGAGCAACGATCTCGAGACCATTCGCCGCATCAAGGCGTGGCACGAGGGAAAACCTTTGCCGCGCGGTGCCGTCATCAACACGCACGTGGCCGATGACGACGACGTGCTCGTGGTGTCGTTCCTGCGCATGGGCGGCGAGTCGCGTCCGTGGGGTGTGGCCATCGGAACCCTGGCCGCCGGTCCGACGGTGTGCACGGTTCCCGAAGCGCGCAACCGCCAGCTGGTGGCCGACATGATGCTCGAGGTCGCGCCGCACCTGCTCGCGCACTTCCGCCATCCGAACTTCGATGCCGACGGACCCGGGGGCTACCAGGTGCAGTCGCTTCGGCAGATCTGGTTGCCCGGGCCCACGCATCTCGAGATGCTGCACTTCCTGGCCGCGGCCTACGCGCGTACGAAGTGGAACCATCCGCAGGTCGGAGTGCTCAACGCTCTGGGCAACTTGTGCAACGCGTTGTTCATCGAAGCACAGCGTCCCGGCCAGCAAGTGGTGATGTCCGCGGTCGACGCGCTTCGCTCGGCCTACGTGTTTCCCACGTCGTCCGTCCGACAGGCCCACCTCGGTCATCTGCTCGGATGGCTGCGCGGAGGTCGCTCTCGCGACGAGCGGTGGAGCGCGGCTCACGATGCCGAACGTGATTCGGTGTCCACCGTGCTCGATCCCGAACTCGAGCGCCGCGAGCTCGCTCCGCTGGTGGCCGAGTGGGGGAGCGAACGCTCCGACTCGGTGGCGCGGAGCATCCGATCGGCACTCGAGCCCGAGCTGCTCCGTCGCTGGAATCTCACGGCCACGGCCATCGCCGAACTGCGACGCGACCGCCGCGGCGCCAATGCCGGCCTGGCCGAGTTGGTTTCGCACAGCGCCAAGTCGTTCTTTCACGCCTGGGGCGATCGCGCTCTCAACGAGAACGCCGGCATCCAGCCGTTCTGGCCCAACGTGTTCACCGATCACAATGCGCGCAGTGCGAGCGGTTCGTTCCACGCGCGCGTGGCCGACGACGAGACGTCACGCCTCGTGCTCGTGCACGGCGATCGCGAACTCCAGCGCGAAGAACTCGCGAAGGGTCACGGTGTGCTGGCCACCATCCGTTCGAACTCGGTGAACGAATGGCTCATCTCGTACTCGTACCCCGATCTCACCACCATCGAGCCCGGTCGAACGCTCGCGATCGCCGGTCGACCCACCATGACGCTCACGGTCGCCGATATCGATCTCGACGCCCGCACCATGACGCTCACTCCCGGATGGAAGCGGGCGAAGAATCTGCCGGGTCCGCACACGTGGGCGCCCGACAGCACCAAGTGGCGCGGCGCGCAGTTGGTGCTGCTCTTCGATCAACCCACCCGGATCATGCGCAATCGCATCACGATGGCGCGCCAGGGTGTCGACAACGACATCACCTTGTTGCTCACGGCGCCGCCGCCCCGTCACGCCGCGTTCGATGACGACGGAGCCGTGTTCGAATCGGTGGAGGCCGACTCGTGAGCGTCGTCGCCCAACTCGAGGAGTTCCTGCGCGGCCACGACCGGCTGTGCGTGGTCAAGGCGCCGCCCGGTTCGGGAAAGTCGTTCAATCTCGTTCGAACGCTCGCGGCCGTCGTGGGCACCGATCTGCGAGTGGTGGTGGCGGCCCAGACCAACAACCAGGTCGACGATCTCTGCGCGCAGATCGCCCAGGCCTATCCCAAGTCGCACGTGGTGCGGTTCTCTTCGGGTCGCTACAACGGAACCGTCGCGAGCAATGTGGAGATTCTCTCGAAGGTCGATCAGCTGCCCGGTGGTCCGTCCATCGTGGTGGGCACGGTGTCGAAGCTGGCCATCTCCGCGTTCGATCAGAGCTACGACGTGTTGTTCGTCGACGAGGCCTGGCAGATGACGTGGGCCGATCTGCTCACTCTGCGCGACGTGTCGGCGCGCTACGTGCTCATCGGCGACCCCGGGCAGATTCCGCCGGTGGTCACGATCGACGTCGATCGTTGGGAAGTTTCCCCGGTGGCCCCGCATCGCCCGGCGCCCGATGTGATCCTGCGCAATCCCGAGCTCCGCAACATCACCACCGTGCTCGAACTCGACACCTGTTGGCGCCTGCCGCACGACTCGGTGTCGTTGGTGCAGACCTTCTACGACTTCACGTTCGGTGCGCACGCGAAGCCGGGGGAGCGATTCCTCCGTCCCGGGCGTTTGCTCGACGCCGCACTCGCCACCGACCGGGCCATTCGCAAGCTCGCCCAATCGTCCACGGTTGTTCTCACGCATCCATCCGACGGCAACGACGCGGCATCCGAACCCGACACCGAACTGGCCGAGGTGGTGGCTCGTCTCGCGGTTCGGCTGCTCGAACTCGAATGCGTGTTCGCGGCCGACGAAGGCGAGGCCGACAAGCCGCGCGAACTCGCGCCGGACGACATCGGCATCGTGTCGACGCACAACCTCATGAACACCGCCATCGAGAACGCGCTTCCCGCCGCCCTGCGCGGCAAGACGGGTATCCGCGTCACCACTCCCGAGCGTTGGCAGGGACTGCAGAAGCCCGTGATGATCGCGGTTCATCCGCTGTCGGGCGTCGCGCTGCCCAGTTCGTTCGATCTCGAGACCGGCCGCCTGTGCGTGATGGCTTCGCGCCATCGGTCGGCGTGCTTCTTCGTCACTCGCGACAACGTGGGTCGCACGCTCGACTCGCATCTTCCCAACGCCGATCAGGCGCTCGGGTGTCACGACATCGTGGGCCGGGGCCACGCCCAGCACACCGCATTCTGGAAGTATCACGAGGAGCGTGATCTCATTGTCTGAATCCTCCCCGCGCGTCGGCGACGTGGGCGGCTCGCGATTCATCGTGGGCTGTTCACATCGCGAAGTGAACGATCGCAATTCCCGCTACGACGGCTTGGCGTTGCTACCCGTCGACGAACAGCAGCAGATGATGTTCGACGAGGGTCTCGAGTTCGAAGAGGAAGTGTTCGTCGATCTGGCTCGCCTGCACAAAGTGTCGTCAATGCGGCTTTCCGACGACCCTGACGCCGCGACTCTGCAAGCCATGGCCCGCGGCGACAAGGTCATCATCGGGGCGTCGTTGCCGGTCGTCAATCACCGCGGAGGCCGTCCCGACGTGTTGGTGCGGCATGGCGACTCGCCTATGAGCAACGGCAAGTGGGCCTACCTGCCGGTCGACGTGAAGAACTCCAAACCTCTGGAAGGCGACTCGAAGGCCAAGGTGTGGCCGGTGGGTGCGCTCGATACTCCATGGCTCGAGAACGCGACGGACACCGATCTCGGCAACGGCAAGGCCAAGACCGATCACTCATTGCAGCTCGCGCACTACTGGCTCATCCTCCACGACATGGGACACGCGCCGGCCATCGAGCCCATCGGTGCCACCATCGCGTCCGACAAGCGAGTGGTGTGGCGGCTGCTCGACGACGGCAAGAACAGCTTCGTCGCCCAGGCCCGCGACGAATGGAACGAGCGTTGGGCCGCCATCGAGGCCATGCGCAACGGCGAGGTGCGTCACACGCGTCCGGTGTATCGCGACGAGTGCAAGAAGTGCCGTTGGCACGACGTGTGCGAGTCCGAGCTCATCGCCGAGGGTCACGTGTCGCTCGTCTCGGGTGTGGGGGTCGTTCAGGTGCGCAAGTTGGCCGAGGGCGGCATCGAGACCATCCCGCAGTTGGCCGCGCTCGATCCGGTGAACGTCGACGCCAACCCGGTTCCGAAGTACGCGGCGCTCGGCGCCAACATCGACGCCGCACGCGTGTATCTGCGCGACGACGGCCGCCCGTACTACAAGCGGGGTTCGTCCGGTTTCGTCGTGCCGCGGGCCGACATCGAGATCGACTTCGACATCGAGAACGACGACATCGTGTACATGTACGGGCTGCACGTGTCCGAGCGCATCGACGAGCACACCTGGACCGACGGCGAGTACATGTCGTTCCACACGTACGACCGCTCCGACGCGTCGGCCGAGGGTCGTCTGCTGGCCGACTTCTGGCGCTGGCTGCACGACACCGTCGCTAGCGCCCACGCATCGGGCCGCACGGTGGCCGTGTACTGCTATTCGGGTGGTTTCGCCGAGATCCCGCGCATGAAGGAGGCATCGACGCGCAACGCGCACGTCGACGGAGTGCCGTCGGTCGACGACATTGGCGCGCTTCCGTCGCAAGATTGGTGGGTCGACATGCACGAGATCGCCAAGCAGCTGCACTGGCCGTCGCGCACTCTCGGCCTCAAGGCCTTGGCTCCGATGTCGGGCTTCGCGTGGGACGCCGACGACGCGAGCGGCGCCAACTCCATCATCTGGTACCGCGCGGCTTGCGACCCCACCAATCCCGATCGCGGGGTGATGGGTTCCAAACTGCTCCGCTACAACGCCGACGACGTGCTCGCCACGCGCGAACTGCGGCAGTGGCTGCACAACGGTGTGCACGGTCGTGGTTGGCGCATCGACTCGGTCGAGACGCTCACGGCCTGACCCTCGTGGAGGGTGTGCCAGACTGAGTTCATGACTCAGCCAGTTTCTGTCGTTCGTGAGATCGCCGCGCCCGTCGACACCGTGTGGTCGCTCGTGACGAACCTTCCCCGCATGGGTGAATGGTCTCCCGAGAATCAGGGTGGTGAGTGGTTGAACGGCGCCACCGGTCCGGCCGTGGGTGTCGGGTTCAAAGGGCGCAACTCCAACGGCAAGCGGGCCTGGTCGACCAAGGTGAAGGTCATCGAGTTCGACGCGCCGCGCAAGTTCGCCTTCGCGCTGATGGTGGGCGGGCGCAGCTGGTGCGACTGGATGTACGAAGTCGAGCCCACGGCAACCGGATCGCGCGTGACGCACTCCTGGATCGATCGCCGGAGCAAGTTGATGTCGCGTCTGGGCAAGATCGTGTCGGGTGTGGCCGATCGCGCGTCTCACAACCGCGCCAACATGGAAGTCACGCTCGACAACTTGGCCAAGGCCGCCACGAACTGATCAGTCGAGACCGTCGCGGAGCAATTGCTCCGGATCCGTGTACCCATCCGGCTGACTGGGCGGAAAACATGCCATTTCTGGCACGGTTTCGCGCCCAATATGAGGGGTCGGTGTTGCCAGGGGGCAGGTCGAACGGCCACGATGTATCCCGTGATCGAGCACTACATCGCCGCCCGTAAAGAAATCGAAGGTCCCGGATCTCCTTTCGAGGTCACGACCGTCACGGTCCGCGGAGTGGAGGTCAAGACCTTCGCCGCCGCGCCTCCCAACATGCGCTTCATCTGGGAGCTCACCGCGGCCCACGGCGACAAGAAGTACTTGGTCTACGAAGACGAGTCGTTCACCTACAACGAGGTGCACGCGCAGGTTCGCAAGCTCGCGCACTACCTCGTGAGCAAAGGTGTGCAGCGCGGTGATCGCGTCGCTCTCTCCATGCGCAACTATCCCGAGTGGGTCGTGGGCTACTGGGCCACCGTGTCGCTCGGAGCCGCCGCCGTCGGCATGAACGCCTGGTGGACGCCCACCGAGATGGAGTACGCGCTCAACGACAGCAAGCCCAAGGTACTCATCGTCGACGACGAGCGTCTCGAGCGCTTCGGTCAGATCCCGAACCCGCCCGCCATGCACGTGATCTCGGTTCGCACCGATCGTGCACTGCCGGCCGGGGGCGCCCGCTGGACCGACGTCATGGCCGCGGCCGATCCGGGTTCGCTCCCGCCGGCCGACATCGACCCCGACGACGACGCCACCATCTTCTACACGTCGGGCACCACCGGTTTCCCGAAGGGCGCGCAGTTGCACCACCGCGGTTCGGTCATCAACGTCATGAACATCGCGTCCATGACCGGAGCGGCCACCGCCGGTATCGCCAAGGCCGTGGCGGCCGGCGCGCTGAAGGAAGCCCCGCCCGCTCCGCCGGCCCTGCCCCCGGTGTTCATGGCCCCCACGCCGCTCTTCCACGTGACCGCGTGCAACTGCATCCTGCACCCGGCCACGCTCGTGGGCGGAACGCTCGTTCTCATGTACAAGTGGGATCCGGGTCGCGCTCTCGAACTCATCGAGCGCGAGAAGTGCACCAACTTCTCGGGCGTGCCCACCATGGGCCGCGAACTCCTGCTTCATCCCGACTGGAAGAAGCGCGACACGTCGTCGCTGGCCGCCATCTCCGGCGGCGGTGCGGCGGTGCAGCCCGACCTCGTGGAGAAGATCGACAAGGAACTCGAGCACGGCACGCCCACCACGGGCTACGGCATGACCGAGACCCACGGAATCATCACCGCCAACACGTCGCTCTGGTACACGAGCAAGCCCGAGTCGTGCGGTCCGGCCGTGCCGACTCTCGAGGTGAAACTCGTCGACGAAGAGGGCCGCGACCTTCCGCGTGATCCGGCCATCACCGGCATCCTGTGCGTGAAGGGTGCCATCACCATCAAGGGCTACCTCAATCGCCCCGAGGCCACCGCCGAGACCATCAAGGACGGCTGGCTCAACACCGGTGACATCGCCCGCATCGACGCCGACGGATTCATCTACATCGTCGACCGCGCCAAGGACATGGTGATCCGCGGTGGCGAGAACGTGTACTGCTCGGAAGTCGAGACGGCGATCTACCGTCACGACGCGATCGCCGAGGCGGCCGTGTTCGGGATTCCCGACGAGCGTCTGGGTGAAGAGGTCGCGGCGTGCATCGTGCTGCAGCCGGGCAAGTCGGTGAGCGAAGACGAACTGCGCGCGTTCTTGAAGCAGTCGTTGGCGAGCTACAAGATCCCGTCGAAGTTGTGGTTCCGGAGCGAGCCGATCCCGCGCAATGCGAGCGGCAAGTTCCTGAAGCGCGAACTCCGCAAGGAACTCGTCGGCGAATAACCCTTGGGCGCGAAACCATGCCAGTTCTGGCATGTCTGACGCCCAAGAACCGAATCAGTCGGCTTTCTCGACGTCCTCGACGCGGTCGCGGGCGCGGACCGCAAAGGCGATGCGCGTCCCGATTCCGGCCATGGCCACGAGGATGATGCCGAACAGCGCGATCTGCATCGCGCCTCCGCGGTCGCCCGACGACGTGGGTTCACGGCCGCACCCGGGCTTGGGCATCGCGCTGATGCACTCGCTCACGTCGCGCTCGAGATCCATGAAGTCGTTCGTGACCGGAGGCGCCGGCGGCGGTGTGGTGGCCGACGCGTTCGATGCGACCGCGCCGAGCGGTGCGATCGACACGATCGCGCACACCAGGATTCGCCGCACCCACGTCACGCACCCATCGTGACACGCTCGGGTGACGAGCACCCAGCGGATCGGAAGCGGCGTGGCAAGGGCCACTACGATCGGTCCGTGAGCCCCCGGCAAACCGTGCTCGTGGTCGATTTCGGCGCCCAGTACGCGCAGCTGATCGCCCGACGTGTTCGTGAGCACAACGTGTACTCCGAGATCGTGCCGCACACCATCTCGGCGGCCGAGGTCGCTCGGCGTCAGCCGGTGGCCATCATCTTGTCGGGCGGCCCGAAGAGCGTTCACGTGGACGGTGCGCCGAGCCTCGACCCCGCCATCTACGACGCGGGCGTGCCGATTCTCGGGATCTGTTACGGCGCTCAACTCATCGCTCAGCAGCTGGGTGGCGAAGTCGGCCGCGGTTCACGCGGCGAATACGGGCGCACGCGCCTGGCGGCATCGGCCGATTCCACGTTGCTGAAGGGTCTGCCGGCCGATCAGGACGTGTGGATGAGTCATTTCGACGCCATCACGCGGGTGCCCGACGGATTCAGGGCGGTCGCCTCCACTCCCGAGGCGCCGGTTGCCGTGCTCGAGAACGACACCCGACGCATCTGGGGTGTGCAGTACCACCCCGAAGTGGTGCATTCGCCCTACGGCGCCGACGTGATGAAGCGGTTCCTTCACGAACTCGCCGGTTGCGATTCCACCTGGACGATGGGGTCGATCATCGACGAACAAGTTGCGGCGGTGCGCGCGCAAGTGGGCGACAAGCGCGTGATCTGCGGACTGTCGGGCGGCGTCGATTCGTCGGTGGCGGCGGCGCTCGTTCACCGCGCGATCGGATCGCAACTCACGTGCGTGTACGTCGACACCGGCCTGATGCGCAAGGGCGAGAGCGAGCAGGTCGTCGAAACGTTCCGCCGCAACATGGGGATCGAGCTCATCCACGTCGATGCCGGCCCTCAATACTTCGAGAAGTTGGCCGGCGTCACCGAGCCCGAGACCAAGCGCAAGATCATCGGCGAATTGTTCGTGCGCATCTTCGAGCAGCACACCGGTGGCGTCACCGACGCCGAGTTCCTCGTTCAGGGCACGCTGTATCCCGACGTGATCGAGAGCGGCGGCGCCGATGGCACCGCGGCTGTGATCAAGAGCCACCACAACGTCGGCGGACTGCCCGACGACATGACGCTGAAACTGGTCGAGCCCCTTCGTTCGCTGTTCAAGGACGAAGTGCGCAAACTCGGTCACGAATTGGGCCTGCCCGACGAGATCGTATGGCGCCAGCCGTTCCCCGGGCCCGGTCTCGGCGTGCGAATCATCGGCGAAGTCACGCCCGACAAGGTGGCGATCCTGCAGGAAGCCGACGCGATCGTGCGCGACGAGATCAAGCAGGCCGGGCTCGAGCGCGAGATCTGGCAGGCCTTCGCGGTGCTGCCCGACATCCGCTCGGTGGGTGTGATGGGCGACGAGCGCACCTATGCGCACCCCATCATCATCCGCGCCGTCACCAGCGACGACGCCATGACCGCCGATTGGGCCCGTCTGCCGTACGACCTGCTCGAGCGCATGGCCAGTCGAATCATCAACGAGGTGAAGGGCGTCAATCGGGTGGCGTACGACATCACGTCGAAGCCGCCGGGCACGATCGAATGGGAATGACGCCACTACGGTGACGCCGGGGGTTGCAGTGCAGGGGATCGATGTCGACAAGGTGAGCGCATGGCTGGTCGAGAACATCGACGGTTCGCGCGCGCCGTTCTCGTACGACCTCATCGCCGGTGGCCGCTCCAACCTCACGTTCCGCGTCACCGACGCCAACGGAACGCGTTACGTGCTGCGCCGCCCGCCCCTGGGTCATGTGCTGGCCACCGCGCACGACATGGCGCGCGAATACAAGATCATCGCCGCGGTGGGCCGCACCAACGTGCCGGTTCCGCCGGCACTCGGCGTGTGCACCGACGATTCGGTGAATGGCGCCCCCTTCTACGTGATGGGTTTCGTCGACGGCGTGGTGCTCGACAGCGCGGACAAGGCGGCCCTCCTCGATCCGTCCTTGCGCGAGACCGCATCGCATCACCTCATCGACGTGATGGCCGATCTGCACGCGGTCGACGTGGACGCCGTGGGCCTGGGCGATCTGGCTCGTCGCGATGGCTACATCGAGCGACAACTGAAGCGTTGGAAGAGCCAGTGGGAGAATTCCAAGACGCGCGAGTTGTCGGCGATCGACGAGGTGGCGCGCCGGCTCAGCGAGCGACTTCCGGTGCAGCAAGGCACCGTGATCGCGCACGGTGATTACCGCTTCGGCAACTGCCTCACCGATGTGAAGTCGGGACGCATCGCGGCCGTCCTCGATTGGGAGCTGTGCACACTCGGCGATCCTTTGGCCGATCTCGGATATCTCGGCGTGTATTGGGCCGATGCGTCCAATCCGCAGTTCCGGGCCAACGACCCCACACCGGCCGGCGGATTTCCCACCTATCGATCGCTCGTCGATCGCTACGCCGCGCGCACCGGACGCGACGTGAGCGGGATCGACTACTACGTCGCGTTCTCTTGCTGGCGACTGGCCGTGATCAGCGAGGGTGTGTACGCCCGCTACCTTCACGGTGCGATGGGCAAACAAGAGGGCGTCGACATGGCCGCGTTGAAACTTGGTCCCGAAGGGCTCGCCGAGCGCGCGCTCGAATCAGTGAGGAGATTGACATGAGCACCGACGTTCTGGCCGGTTGGGAGAAGGGTTCGTTCACGGCCGCCGGTTTCACGCGCGACACGTATCGGCGCGGTTCGGGCCCGGGGGTGATCGTGGTGCACGAGGTTCCGGGGATCACTCCCAATGTCGCCAAGTTCGCCAACGAAGTGGTCGACGCCGGTTTCACCGTGGTGATGCCGAGTCTGGTGGGCACACCGGGCAAGGAGTTCTCGAACGGGTACGCGATGTCGTCGCTCGCCAAAGTGTGCGTCTCGAAGGAATTCTCGGCGCTCGCCATGAACAAGACGTCGCCGATCATCGCCTTCCTGCGCGCGCTCGGTCGGCAACTGCACGCCGAAGTCGGAGGCAAGGGCATCGGTGCGCTCGGCATGTGCTTCTCGGGCGGTTTCGCGCTCGGCATGATGATCGACGATCACATGGTGGCGCCGGTTCTCAGTCAGCCGTCGTTGCCGTTCGCGGCGGGCAAGAAGCGCGCGGCCAATCTGCATCTGTCGGCCGATGACGAACGCGCCGTGCAGCGACGCGCGGCCGCGGGCTGCGAGGTGCTCGGCCTTCGCTACACCGGCGATCGTCTCGTGGGCGATCGGTTCGCCTCGCTGCGCGAGCTCATCGGCGACAAGTTCGTGGCCATCGAGTTGCC
>JBEAXP010000118.1:0-2948 GCA_041159745.1 Actinomycetota bacterium
GGAACGTCGACCGTTCGGAAGTGCTGTGGTCGCTCGAGTTGAGTCCGTTCACTCCCTTGAATGAACTCGAGTACGACGATGTTTGGTTGATCGTGCAGGCGATGGCTCGGGCCGTTCGCGACGGACATCGGTCGTTGTCGGTGTACGGACGCGTCGGCCAACCGTGTGTGCGCTGCGGGTCGTCGATCACCGGTGCGCGCCAGGGTGAGGATCGCCGCATGGCCTACTGGTGCCCGACCTGTCAGGCGGGCGACGCCCAGCGGTTGGTTCCGCCGACTTCGCTCGAGGCGTCCGCCCCGGCCGACGTGCTCTATCTGAACGAAGCGCGGGCGGCCCGGCAGCGTGTGCGGATCTTCGACGATCTGCGCGATTTCGGCTGACGATCCCGCCGACTCAGGTCGCCGAGATCGCGTCGAGAACGTCGAGTTTGGCGGCGCGCCGAGCCGGTCCGATGGCCGCGACCACTCCCACCACGATGGCCGCGACGAGCACGGTGATGATGGTGTTGTAGGGAATGACCACGGTGGTCACGAACGACTCGGGTAGCGCGAACGTGACGGCCGCCCCCAAGGGAATGCCCACCACGATGCCGAGCACGGCGCCGAACACGGCCACGATCACGGCCTCCCAGCGGATGGAGCGCTTGAGCACCTTCTTGCTCATGCCGACCGCGCGGAGCAGACCGAATTCGCGGGTTCGTTCGAACACGCTGAGCGCCATGGTGTTGGCGATGCCGAGCACCGCGATCGCGATGGAGATGATGAGCAAGCCGTAGATCACGATGAGCAACTGGTTGAACTGGTCTTCCTGGCTCTGTTGGAACTCGGCTTGGTTCTGCACCTCGGCACTCGGGAAGTCCTCGGCGATCTTCTCGACGGCGACACGCGCATCGTCGATCGTCACACCCTCGGCGATCTTGGCCCCGATGAAGAAGTCAACCGGTTGAGCGGTGGAGACGGCCGCGAGCGTGTCGAGCCCGATCAGCCAGTTGCCCGCGATGCTCGAATCGGCGTACACGCCGCCCACTTCGAGGGTTTGCTTCGTGCCGTTCTGCCAGGTGATGTCGAGCGTGTCACCCACGCCCACCGCGTAGTCGCGAGCCGGATCTTCGTGCAGCAGGATCATGCCCTCGTCGAGCGAGTCGACGCTGCCGGTCTTCAGTTCGATGTCGACCAGATCCTTGAAGGCCGAACCGCGCACGGCGCCGATCTGCTTCTCGTCGCCGTTGACGAGCGCGACCGTCGCACGGAAAGGACTCACCGCACCGAGCTCGGGGAGTTCTTGGAGGCGTTCGGCGAACGCGGCCGGGAGACCCTGGAAGTTCTGCGGGCCGTTCGAGATGAAGAAGTCGGCGGTCACCGAGCCTTCGATCTGATCGCGGAAGGTCTGGCGCACCGATTCGGCCACCACGGCCACGGTGCTCACGAGAGCGAGACCGATCATGAGAGCCGATGCGGTGGACGCGGTGCGACGGGGAGTGCGTTGCGCATTGCGGCTGCCGAGACGTCCCGCGATCGACCGTGTCATCGGGACGAACGGAAGCGGGAGGGCGCGGCTGATCACGCGACTGGCCGGTGCCGCCACCGTGGTGGACAGGCTGGAGACGCCGAGGAAGATGAGGACCGCGCCGAGGGCGGCCAGGAGCAGAGTGCTCACGACTCCGCCGGGTTGCACGAACACGCCGGTGCCGAAGAACGCCACTCCGAGCGCCGTGACGACCGAACCCACCACGAGGCGCTTGTTCTTCTGCAGCGCGGTGAAGCCGAGCTCGGGGCGCATCGCCGCGACCGGGGGAATACGGCCGGCGCGAATGGCCGGGATGATGGCGGCGGCGACGGTGACACCGACGCCGACGAACAGCGACGCGAGGATCGTGCGCGTGGACACGATGAGCGATGCCGACGGGAACGCCGCGCCGGTGGCGTTGAAGAGGGCGACGATGCCCACGGCCACGCCCATTCCGGCGAAGATGCCGAGAACGGTGGCCAACACCGACACGATGAGGGATTCGCCGACGATCATCGAGCGGATCTGACGCGTGCTCGCTCCCACGGCCCGCAGCAGGGCCAGTTCGCGCAGGCGCTGGCTCACGATGATGGCGAAGGTGTTGAAGATGAGGAAGGCGCTCACGAACAGCGAAACGGCCGCGAATCCGAGGAGGACGTTGCCGAAGATGTCGATGACGTCGTTGATCGCCCCGGCGGTTTCCTTGGCCGATTGCTCGCCGGTGATCACCTCGTACTTGGCGTCGATGGCCGACTGAACCGCCTTTTGTACTTCCTCACCGGATGCGCCGTCGGAGACCGCGATGTAGAGCGAATCGGCGCGGTTCTCGGCGCCGAGGAATTCGTTGGCGGTCTGCGGCTCGAACGCGATGATGGCGGCGCCGCCTCCGTTCGACGTGCTGCCGGTGCCGTTGAGGCCCACCAATTCGAATTCGCCCTTGCCGGTGGGGCCGACGATCGTGACGGTGTCGCCGATCTCGTAACCGGCGCGGCGGGCCGACGACTGGTCGAGTGTGATCTCGCCCGGGCCGCGGGCGATGTCGCCGTCGACGAGGGTGCGGCCATCGAGTCCGTCGGGTCCTTCCCACGCGATACCGAACGACGGTCCGGTGGTGCGCAACGGTTCGCCGTCGGACGTGATGACGGTGGCGGCTCGGAGGATGTTGATCTCCACCTTCTCCACGCCGGGAACGGCCGCGATGGAGTCGATGAGTTCGAACGGAACCGGATCGCGCTCGGCCCGGGCGGCGTCACCGAACGCGACCGTCGAGCGCACTTCCAGATCGACCTCACCCGAGAGGGTGGCGAACAGTTCGTTGATGGCCCGCTTGACGCTGTCGGTGAGCACGAACGCTCCCGACACGAACGCCACACCGCTCACGACCGCGAGGACCGTGAGGAAGATGCGCCACTTGCGCGCGAGAACACCGCGCAGTGTGAGAC
>JBEAXP010000148.1:0-2791 GCA_041159745.1 Actinomycetota bacterium
GCATTCGACCCGGCTATGCGTTCGCCGGCTGGGCCAACGTCACCACACCCAACACCGTGCGCGATCTGCCGCTCCTCGACGACCCAACCAGCAACACCAAGCGCTACTTCGTCGCCGAGAACGTCGACCTCGTCGCCGTGTGGAAGCCACTCCCGACTTCAGTTGGTGAGCTCACCGTGTTCGCCAACTTCTTCTGCCGACAGTGCACCAACGCTTGGCTCATTCATGGTTCGAGCGAGCACGCCACCAGCTACGACTACACGATCAACGCCACACCCGTGACGTGCGCTCCGAGTGTCGCCGTCTTCGGACTCCAAGCGTGCCAAATCACCGGCCTGCCCTCGGGTACACCACTCGCCGCAACGGTGACACCGCGCAACAGTGACGGCGTCGGACCGAGCGCCACCGCAAGACTGACCCTCCGCGGATAGAGGACGAATTCACCCGCGAGACCGCGAATCCCCTGACGAGGGATGCGAATCGGACATGATGGTCCCGTGGTCGCCACGTTGATCCTGCTTCCGTTCGCGTACCTGCTCGGCACGTTCCCGAGTGCGGTGCTGGTCGCGCGGGCCCGCGGAATCGACATCACCTCCCAGGGCTCGGGCAATCCGGGTGCGTCCAACGTCAGCCGCCTTCTCGGTCGCAAGCTCGGCATCTTCGTGTTCGTGCTCGACGGCCTGAAGGGAGCCATCTCGGTCGGCGTCGGTTTTCTCGCCTTCGAGTACGCCGGCGCACTCGCTCTCGCCTGCGCCGCGGTGGTCGGCCACGTCTTTCCGATCACTCGCCGCTTCAAGGGCGGCCGAGGCGTCGCCACCGCGGGTGGTGCCGCACTGGCGCTCTACCCGATCCCCAACCTCGTGTTGCTGCTTCTCTGGATCACCGTCGTGAAACTCACGAAGAAGGCGTCGCTCGCATCGCTCGCCATCTGCATCGGCCTGCCCATCGGCGTGGCCATTCAGGGTCGGCCGGCCGCTGAAGTGATCACCACGGCCTGTCTGTCGGCGTTCGTGATCTCCCGCCACTGGGACAACGTGAAGCGACTGGTGCGCGGCACCGAATTGTCGTCGCGATGAACGTGCCCTAACCCAGGCTCGGGTTCTCCTGCGCCGCGGCTCGTTGCATGCGCTCGACCGGCGCCGACCGGAAGTCGGGGTGCGTGAGAATCCAGAACCGGTCGTTCACGATCGCATCGTGCACCTGCTCGGCCACGTCGGTGGCCGGAATACCCGTCTCGACACCCACGTGGAGCGCTTGGTTCATCATGGCGCTGATCGGGTCGACGATCTCGGCCGGCTTGTCACCCAGCCGATCGGTCCAGTGGATGTTCGTCATCAAGTTGGTCTTCACGAAACCCGGGCAGAGACAACTGCAGCTGACGTTCGAACCTTTCGCTTTCAGTTCGAGGAAGAGCCCTTCGCTGATGGCCACGACCGCGTGCTTGGTCGCGTTGTAGGGGCCGAAGCCGGGCATGGCCACCAATCCGGCCATCGACGCGGTGTTCACGATGTGGCCCTCGTTCTGGTCGAGCATGATGGGAAGGAACGCCCGGACGCCGTTGACGACGCCGTACAGGTTGATGTTGACGACCCACTCCCACACGCTCATCGGACCGGTCCACTGATCGCCGACCCCGGCGACTCCCGCGTTGTTGCACATCACGTGCGCTGCGCCGTACTTCTCGAGTGTCTTGCGCGCCAGTTCTTCCATGCTCTCGGGTAGCGACACGTCGACGACCACCGGCCACACGTCGGCCCCGCCCTCGCGCAGCTCGGCCTCGGTGGCGCGCAACCGCACCTCGTCGACGTCGCCCAGCACCACCTTCATGCCCGCGGCCACGAACCGATCGGTGAGGGCCCGGCCGATTCCGCTGGCGGCGCCGGTGACCACTGCGACTTTCCCCTGAAGTTCCCGCATGGTCAGCCACCCTAGGCGTCCCGTAGCGTTCGGGGTGATGGCCTACAAGTACCTGTGGACGCCCCTCCAGTTGGGGCCGGTCGCCACCCGCAACCGCATCGTCTTCTCGGCTCACCTCACCAACTACGCGCGCGAGGGCCTCCCCACCGAGCAGCACGCGGCGTACTACGCGGCTCGCGCCGCCGGCGGCGCCGGGCTCATCATCACCGAGGAGCACTCGACTCACCCCACCGACTGGCCGTACGAGAAGCTCATCCACGGTTTCCACCGCGACGTGATCCCCGGTTACAAGCGCATCACCGACGCCGTGCATCGACATCGGGTGCCGATCTTCGCCCAGATCAACCACAACGGCGGCCAGGCCTCGTCGATGTTCAGCCGTTTGCCGGTGTGGGCACCGTCACCGGTGGCCGATCCGTTGTTCCGCGAAGTTCCCAAGGCCGTCACCCACGCCGAGATCGACGAGATCGTGGCCGGCTACGCCACGGTCGCCGAGCATTGCGCCGAGGGCGGCTTCGACGGCATCGAGTTGCAGTGTTCGCACTCCTCCATCGTTCGCGGCTTCCTGTCGCCCGCCACCAACAAGCGCACCGACGAGTACGGCGGCTCGCTCGCCAATCGCGCGCGGCTCCTGCTGGAGATCGTGGCGGCGGTGCGCGGTGTGATCGGCAACCGGCTCGCACTCGGCGTCCGGCTGTGCGGCGACGAACTCATCGAGAACGGCACCACCATCGAAGAAGCCGTCGAGGTGTCACGCCTGGTCGAGGCCAGCGGCCACGTCGACTACATCAACACGTCGATCGGCGTCGCCACCGCCAGCCTCTTCATGATCGAAGCCAGCATGCACATCCCGCCCGGATACGCGCTCTTCATC
>JBEAXP010000159.1:0-16743 GCA_041159745.1 Actinomycetota bacterium
CGGACCGAGGACTCCAGTCGAGCCGCCGCCGCCACAGCCAAGGCCACCTTCTCGGCGTCATCGTCCGCACCCACCAAGCCAACCGTGAGCCGGATCGCCGCCGGATACTCGGCCGCCCCGCTCACCATGAACGGCTCACCCGGCGCCGCGCCGATGCCTTGGGCGGCCAGGGTCATGAGCGCCGAACGCTCATCGGCCACGTGCACCCACAAGTTGATCCCGTCGGTGCCCGTGGTGGTCACGCCGTTCTCGTGCAGCACCTCGGCGAATGCCCGGCGCCGCGCCGCGTACTCGTCACGCGCCCGGCCCAACGCCGTCACTGTCGTCGGATCGTCGAGCAATTCGAGCAGCACCGCCTGCAGGATTCGGCTGCTCCAACCCGGCCCGAGCAGCCGCCGATTGGCCGCCGTCGCGATCACCGATCCGACGCCGCCGATGGCCGCCAAACGCAAGTCGGGCCCGTGGCTCTTGGAGAACGAGCGGATGTGCACCGTCTGTCCGGGCAGATGATGCCCGATGCTCGCCAGCGCGCCGCGGGCGATGTCACCCGAGTGGTCGTCCTCCACGATCACGATGTCGCGGCCGTGTTTCGACGCCGAAATCGCACGGGCGATGGCCTCGGCACGTCGCGCCGACATCGTGATGCCGGTCGGATTCTGCGCCCGCGGCTGCAAGAACACCGCGACCGGATCGAGTCGTAGTGCTTCGGCGAGCCCGTCGACGAGCATGCCCTCGTCGTCGAGCGACACGCCGATCACTTCGGCCCCGATCTGTTCGAGCAGATCGAGCAGCGGCGGGAACGTGGGATGCTCGACTACGACGCGATCGCCGAGGTGCACCACCACTTGCGCCACGCGATCGAGCGCATCCATCGCTCCGTCCACCACCGTGATCTCGTCGGCCGCGAACGGCCAACGCGCGCGCAACGCCGCCTCGAGCTCGGGCAGAACCGCATGATCGAGATACGAGCTGGTGAGCGATTGGCTGCTCACCCGCGCGAGAGCGGGGCCCAGGTCGGGCAGCAATCGCGCATCGGGCGTTCCGGTCGACAGATCGAGCGCGAAGTGTCCGCGATTGTCGGGATCGGCCACCACCCGTCGATAGCGACGCGGCGCCCCCGGCCCGGTGGGCTGCCGCACGAACGAGCCGTTGCGTCCGAGTGTTTCGATCGCGCCGATGTCGGCCAGCGCGCGCCAGGCTTCACCCACCGTCGTGGGACTGACTCCCAACGTCTTCGACAGGTCGCGCACCGTGGGAAGCCGCGTCCCCACCACCAATTCGCCTGACGACACCAGCCGCGAAATGGTCGTGGCGATGCCACGCGCGCTGCGATCGGTGACGTGACGTGAGATGAGGTCGAGCATGTCGTGTGTTTCCGGGACGTTCACCCGGGAGATTCACCCAGGACGTGATGAATTGTCCTGGCACAATATTGCCATTGTTCTGTTTCTCCTGTGCCAATTACTCTGAGCAGGAGAAGTCGCGCTCGAAGCGACCAGCACGGGAGGGCTGATGACTGCTGACGTTGTGAGGGCCGCGCTGCTGCAGACCGACTGGCCGGGCACCAAAGAGGCCATGATCGACAAGCACGAGGCCGCGGTGCACGAGGCCGCGAAGCAGGGCGCACAGGTGATGTGCTTCCAAGAGCTCTTCTACGGGCCTTACTTCTGCCAGGTGCAAGAGGTCGAGTACTACGGCTACACCGAGCTCATCCCCGACGGGCCCACCACGCAGCGCTTCCAGAGCATCGCCAAGGAGACGGGCATGGTGCTCGTGCTCCCGATGTACGAGGTCACCCAGCCCGGCACGTACTACAACACCGCGGCCGTGATCGACGCCGACGGCAAGTACCTCGGCAAGTACCGCAAGCAGCACATCCCGCAGACCAAGGGTTTCTGGGAGAAGTTCTATTTCAAGCCCGGCAACGGCGGATACCCGGTGTTCGACACCGCCGTCGGCAAGGTGGGCGTCTACATCTGCTACGACCGCCACTTCCCCGAGGGTTGGCGCGCGCTCGGGCTCAACGGCGCGCACATCGTGTTCAACCCGTCGGCCACCCACCGCGGACTCTCCGAGTACTTGTGGCGTCTCGAGCAGCCGGCCGCCGCGGTGGCCAACATCTACTACGTCGGGGCCATCAATCGCGTGGGCATCGAACCGCTCGGCACCAACGATTTCTACGGGCAGAGCTATTTCGTCGATCCCGAGGGCAAGTTCGTGGGCGAAGTGGGCGACCCGTACAAGCCCGAGCTCATCGTGCGCGATCTCGACATGAAGAAGTTGCTCGAGATCCGCGATCGCTGGGCCTTCTACCGCGACCGCCGGCCCGACGCGTACGACGAACTCGTCGAGCCCTAAAACACCACGTTCGACACAGACGACTCACAGCACACGGGAAGGGGAGGACCATGGGCAAGACACTCATCAAGAACGGAAAGGTGATTTCACCCACCGGCGTCCACGATCAGGACGTTCTGATCGATGGCGAGACCGTGTCGGCCATCGGCCAGCCGGGTTGGTTCGCCGGCGCCGAGCAGGGTTGCGACAAGGTCATCGACGCCAAGGGCAAGTACGTGATCCCCGGCGGCGTCGACGTGCACACACACATGGAGCTGCCCTTCGGCGGCACGTTCGCGTCCGACACGTTCGAAACCGGTTCGCGCGCCGCCGCGTGGGGCGGCGTCACCACCATCGTCGACATGGCCGTGCAGCGTTATGGCGAGAACGTGTTCGACGGTCTGGCCGAATGGCACCGCAAGGCCGATGGGCAGTGCGCCATCGACTACGCGTTCCACCAGATCATCGGCGGAGTCGACGAGCAGTCGCTCAAGGCCATGAAGTACCTCACCGAGCACGAGGGCATCTCGTCGTTCAAGTTGTTCATGGCGTATCCGGGTGTCTTCTACTCGGACGACGGCCAGATCCTGCGCGCGATGCAGACGGCCGCCGAGTGCGGCGCGATGATCATGATGCACGCCGAGAACGGCATCGCGATCGACGTGCTCGTGCAGCAGGCGATCGCTCGGGGCGACACCGATCCCAAGTACCACTCGTACACGCGCCCGTCTCCGCTCGAGGCCGAAGCCACGCACCGCGCCATCGTGCTGTCGCACGTCGCCGGCAACGTGCCGCTGTACATCGTGCACATGTCGGCGGGCGACGCGCTCAACGAAGTGGCCGCGGCTCGCCACGCCGGCCGCAACGTGTTCGCCGAGACGTGCCCGCAGTACCTCTATCTCACCCTCGAAGAGACCCTCGGCAAGCCGGGCTTCGAAGGTGCGAAGTGGGTCTGCTCCACGCCGGTTCGTTCGCGCGACAACGACCCGCACTTCGTGGGTCAGATGGGCCACGGCCACCAGGGCGACCTGTGGAAGGGCTTGCGCATGAACGAGTTGGCCGTGGTCTCCACCGACCACTGCCCGTTCTGCATGAAGGATCAGAAAGAACTCGGCCTGGGCGACTTCTCCAAGATCCCGAACGGCATCGGCGGAGTCGAGCACCGCATGGAGCTGATCTATCAAGGCGTGGTGAACGGCGAACTCTCGCTCGAGCGCTGGGTCGAGACCTGCTGCACCACACCCGCCCGCATGTTCGGCATGTATCCGAAGAAGGGCATCATCGCTCCCGGTAGCGATGCCGACGTGGTGGTGTGGGATCCCAACACCAAGACCAAGATCGGCATCAACGACAAGCACCACATGAACATGGACCACTCGGCCTGGGAAGGCTGGGTCATCGACGGCAAGGTCGACACCGTGTTGTCACGCGGTGCGGTGGTCATCGAGAACGACCAGTACACCGGCCGCAAGGGCCACGGCCAGTACGTCAAGCGCGGCCTTTCGCAATACCTCGTCTGATTCCCCCGAGCACGAGCAAACAGAAAGAGAACGACATGTATCGCATCGACCATTGGATCGACGGCCGCACGGTCGCCAGCAAGTCCGGACGTTCCGGCAAGATCTACGACCCCGCCACCGGACAGGTGCAGGGCGAGGTCGGTTTCGCCGACGTGTCGGAGATCGACAAGGCGATCGCGGTGGCCAAGGCCGCGTTGCCGGCTTGGCGTTCGACCAACCTCTCGCGTCGCGCCGAGATCATGTTCCACATGCGCGAATTGGTCGCGGCCAATCGCAAGGAGATCGCCAGCCTCCTCACCAAGGAGCACGGCAAGGTCTTGTCCGATGCGCTCGGCGAAGTGGCGCGTGGTCTCGAGAACATCGAGTACGCCTGCGGCATTCCCAACCTTCTGAAGGGCGGCTACTCCGAGCAGGCGTCGGCGGGTGTCGACGTCTACAACATCCGCCAGCCGCTCGGGGTGGTGGCCGGCATCACGCCGTTCAACTTCCCGGCCATGGTGCCCATGTGGATGTTCGCCAACGCGTTGGCGTGCGGCAACACGTTCGTGCTCAAGCCGTCCGAGAAGGATCCGTCGGCCTCCATGTTCATCGCCGAGTTGCTCAAGCAGGCCGGTCTTCCCGACGGCTGCTTCAACGTCGTGCACGGCGACAAGACCGCGGTCGATCGACTGCTCGATCATCCCGACATCGCGGCCGTGTCGTTCGTCGGCTCCACGCCGATCGCGAAGTACATCTACGAGACCGGCACCCGGAACGGCAAGCGCGTGCAGGCGCTCGGTGGGGCCAAGAACCACATGCTCGTCCTGCCTGACGCCGATCTCGACATGGCGGCCGATGCCCTCGTGAGCGCGGCGTACGGTTCGGCCGGCGAACGCTGCATGGCGGTCTCGGTCGTTCTCGCGGTCGACACCATCGCCGACGAACTCGCCAAGAAGGTTCAGGATCGCATTCCGAACGTGAAGGTGGGCCCGGGAAGCGAACCCGACTCCGAAATGGGTCCGCTCATCACGAGCGAGCACCGCGACAAGGTGGCGTCGTACGTCGCCAATGCCGCGGGCGAAGGCGCGAAGGTTCTGGTCGACGGCCGCAATGGCGCGCCGTCCGACGGCTTCTTCCTCAAGCCGAGTCTCATCGACAACGTGAAGCCCGGCATGAAGTGCTACGACGACGAGATTTTCGGGCCGGTTCTCTCCATGGTCCGAGTGAAGAGTTACGAAGAGGGTCTGCAGCTCATCAACGACAACCAGTACGGCAACGGCACGGCCATCTTCACGCGAGACGGTGGCGTCGCCCGCCAGTTCCAGTTCGACGTCAACGTGGGCATGGTCGGCATCAACGTGCCGATTCCGGTCCCGGTGTCGTACTACTCGTTCGGCGGCTGGAAGGCGTCGCTGTTCGGAGACCTCCACATGTACGGGCCCGACGGCATTCAGTTCTTCTCGCGCAGCAAGGTGGTCACGTCGCGTTGGCCCGATCCGCGCACGAGCAAAGTCGACCTCGGCTTCCCGCAGAACAGGTGATTCGTGGACATCGGCGTCGTTCTCCAAACAACTCCACCGGCTTCGCGTGTGGTCGATCTGGCCAAGCGGGCCGAGACATTCGGTTTCAGCCACGTCTGGACCTTCGACAGTCACATCCTGTGGGAGGAGCCGTTCCCGATCTTCACGCAGATCCTCAACGAGACGCGCAATGTGATCGTGGGTCCGATGGTCACCAATCCGGCCACGCGCGACTGGACCGTGACCGCGAGCGCTTTCGCCACGCTCAACGAGATGTTCGGCAATCGCACCGTCATCGGAATCGGGCGTGGCGACTCGGCGGTGCGCGTCACCAACGGCAAGCCCACGACGTTGGCCACCCTTCGCGAGAGCATCCACGTGATTCGCGAACTCGCCAACGGACGTTCCGTTGATTACAAGGGTTCGTCACTTCGCCTGCCGTGGGCGTCCAAGTCGCGGGCCGAGGTGTGGGTGGCGGCGTACGGGCCAAAGGCGCTCGCACTCACCGGTGAAGTGGGCGACGGATTCATTCTCCAGTTGGCCGACCTCAGCATCGCCGAGTGGACGATCGCCGCGGTGCGCGAAGCGGCCAAGGCGGCCGGTCGCGATCCGAAGAGCGTCAAGATCTGCGTGGCCGCCCCGGCCTACGTGACCGACGGCAGCCAGGAGCATCTGGCCCATGCGCGAGAGCAGTGTCGCTGGTTCGGCGGCATGGTGGGCAACCACGTGGCCGACATCGTCGAGCGTTACGGCGAGAACTCCAACGTGCCCAAGGCGCTCACCGATTACATCAAGGGCCGTCAGGGTTACGACTACAACCAACACGGACAGGCCGGCAACACGCACACCACCTTCGTGCCCGATGAGATCGTCGACCGGTTCTGCATCGTCGGCCCGGTTCAGACGCAGATCGAGCGTTTGAAGCAGCTGCAGGATCTCGGCGTCGATCAGTTCTCCATCTACCTGCAGCACGACGCCAAGGACGAAACACTGCAGGCCTATGGCGAGAAGGTCATTCCGGCCATCGCCGAACACGTGCTGGCCAAGAGCTGACCTCCATGACCGCCACTGTCGCCACTCCGCAGCGTGATTCGGCTCTGAAGCGCCGTGTTCGTCGGGTGGTGCTGTTCGTGGTGTCGCTGTTGCTCGTGGCGGTGCTGTGGGAGGTCTACAAGGCGATCGGTCCGGCCGACGGCGGAAAGATCTTCGGTTGGAAGTTGCTGCCGCGTTCCAACGACAACGCGATGCCGCACGTGTGGGAAATGCTGTCTCGATACGCCGATCCCGAACTTCGTGGCTCGAGCCGCGAGATCTGGCGTGTGGTCCTGGCCGGAGCATGGTTCTCGTTCCGCCTCGCGCTGGTGGGCTTCTTCCTCGGAACAGTGCTCGGGCTGCTTCTCGCGGTGCTCATGGCGCGGTTCAAAGTGGCCGAGCGCGGAATCCTGCCGTACCTCGTCGTCTCGCAGACGGTGCCGCTCATCGCGCTCGCGCCCCTGGTGGTGTCGTGGGGCGGCAAGCTCGAGATCTTCGGCTGGGAGTGGCCGCGTTGGCTGTCGGCGTCGGTGCTCGGCGGCTTCCTCGCGTTCTTCCCGGTCGCCGTGGGTGGACTGCGCGGACTCACGTCCCCGCCCGCCGCATCGGTCGAACTCATGAACAGCTATGCCGCGTCGTGGACTCAGACGCTGTTCAAACTGCGCTTCCCCTCGGCAGTTCCGTTCATCGTGCCCGCGCTCAAGTTGGCGGCGTCGTCGGCCGTGATCGGTGTGGTGGTCGCCGAGATCTCCACCGGCCTGAAGGGCGGCATCGGCCGTCTCATCATCGAGTACGCGCGCGAAGCCACGAGCGATCCGGCCAAGGTCTTCACCGCGGTGTTCGGCGCGGCACTGCTCGGTCTGGCCATGTCGGGCTTCGTCACCCTCGCCGACATCTACATGATGCGCAATCGCCCCAAGGAGGCCACCACATGAGTGCCGTCGAGATTCGCAACGTCGGCAAGAATTTCAATGCCGGCTCGTCCAATCAAGTCGATGCCTTGGTCGACGTCGATCTCTCGATTGCCTCGGGCGAGTTCGTGTCGCTCATCGGTCCGTCGGGATGCGGCAAGTCCACTCTTCTGCGCCTCGTGGCCAACCTGCTCGAACCCACGTCGGGCGACATCTCGGTGAACGGGAAGTCGGCCAAGCAGGCGCGCCTCGATCAGGACTATGGCATGGCCTTCCAGCAGTCGGGTCTGTTCGACTGGCGCACGGTGGTGAAGAACATCGAACTGCCTCTCGAATTGAAGGGCTGGGACAAGGCCAATCGTCGCGAGCGGGCTCTCGAAATGCTCGAGTTGGTGAAGTTGGCCGACTTCGCCGAACACTTCCCCTGGCAGTTGTCCGGAGGAATGCAGCAGCGCGTCGCCATCGCACGCGCTCTCGCGGTGCATCCGCAGCTGCTTCTCATGGACGAGCCGTTCGGCGCTCTCGACGAGATGACGCGCGAGCACATGCAGGGCGAGTTGCTGAGCATCTGCCGTCGCACCGGGAGCACGGTCATCTTCGTGACCCACTCCATCCCGGAGGCGGTGTACCTGTCGAACCGAGTCGTGGTGATGTCGCCGAGGCCCGGACGCATCACCAAGATCGTCGACGTGAAGATCGAGGGGGAGCGCACCGACGCGACCCGCGACAACGCGGCGTTCTTCGCCGGTATCACGGCGGTCCGTGAGGCGCTTCGCGGTGTGGAGATGACGGCGCACGTTCGGGGGATCGAAGACCGGTGAGCTCACGGGCCGCATCCATCGCGCGCAACGCGCTTCCGCCGGCGGTGTTCGGCGTGGGCTTCCTCGCGCTCTGGGAACTCGTGGTGAAGGGCTTCGACCTCAAGCCTTATTTCCTCGCCCCGCCCTCCAAGATCTGGCAGAAGTTCACCGAGAACTTCGATCTCATCTGGGGGGCCACCAAGGTGTCGGGTACCAACGCGTTGGTGGGCCTTCTGGTGGGCACGGCGTTTGGCATCGTGATGAGCCTGGTGCTCAGCCGATATCGCGTCCTGAGCGATCTGGTCACCCCGCTCGCCATCGCTCTCAACGCCATTCCGATCTTCGTGCTGGTGGCGGTGCTCAACAACATGTTCGCCATCACGAGCGAAGTGCCGCGCCGAATCATGGTCACGCTCGTCGTGTACTTCATCGTGCTCGTGAACGTCGCCCGCGGACTCACGCAAGTGAGCTCCACGCACGTCGAGCTGATGCGGTCGTACGCCGCGAGCGAGGTGGCGATTCTGCGCAAGTTGCGGGTGCCGAACGCGTTGCCCTACCTCTTCACCGCGCTCAAGATCGCGGCGCCGGCGTCGGTCATCACCGCTTTCGTCAGCGAATACTTCGGGGGGTCCCAGAACGGCCTGGGCAGCCGAATCGCCAGCAACATCGCCAATTCGAAGAACGCCGTGGCCTGGGCGTATGTCCTGGGGGCATGCCTGCTCGGTCTAACGTTCTATGTGATCTCCAGCCTGCTGGAGGGAGCCGCCACACCCGGTGGAGGCTCCAAACGGGCCAAGAAGAGTCGCTGACTCGACGAGGACCACAAGACCAAGGGCGAGAGCCCATGGGGAGGAGCAAAACAGAATGAGAAGGATCAAGGGATGGAAGGCGGCCGCGGCCGGTCTCGTCGCCCTGTCACTGGTCGCCGCCGCGTGCGGTGGTGACGACGAGGAGTCGAGCAGCTCGGCGGCCCCCGCCGGAGAGTGCGAGACGCCCACTCCGGTCAAGTTGCAGTTGCAGTGGTTCACGCAGGCTCAGTTCGCCGGCTACTTCGCCGCGATCGATCAGGGCTTCTACGCCGCGCAGTGTCTCGACGTCACCATCGTCGAGGGTGGTGTCGACATCGTTCCGCAGCAGCAGCTCGCTGACGGCGCGGTCGACTTCGCTCTGTCGTGGGTGCCCAAGGCTCTCGCCAGCCGCGAAGCCGGTGCCAACATCGTGAACATCGCCCAGATCTTCCAGCGTTCGGGCACCCTGCAGGTGTCGTTCAAGGACAAGGGCATCACCTCGCCGGCCGACTTCGCCGGCAAGAAGATCGGTAACTGGGGCTTCGGCAACGAGTTCGAGATCTTCGCCGCGCTCACCAAGGCTGGTCTCGATCCGGCCGCCGACGTCGAGTTGGTGCAGCAGCAGTTCGACATGGCTGCTCTGCTCGCCGGTGACATCGATGCCGCCGAGGCCATGACGTACAACGAGTACGCCCAGGTCCTCGAGGCCATCAACCCCGACACCGGTGCGCTGTACACGCCGGAGGACTTCAACGTCGTTTCGTACGAAGAAGAAGGCGTCGGAATGCTCCAGGACGCCATCTGGGCGTCGGGCGAGCGTCTCGCCGACGAGGCCTACCGTGCGACGGCTGTGAAGTTCGTGGCCGCGTCGATCCAGGGTTGGGCGTACTGCCGCGACAACGTTCAGGCTTGCGCCGACATCGTCGTGGGCAAGGGCTCGAAGCTCGGCGCCTCGCACCAGCTGTGGCAGATGAACGAAGTCAACAAGCTCATCTGGCCGTCGAAGGGCGGAGCCGGAATGATCGACGCAGCCGCGTGGGATCGCACCGCCAAGCTCTCGCAGGAGACCAAGAACCTCGAAGGCTCGACCGTGCTCACCAAGGCTCCTGATGCCGAGGCGTACACCAACGACATCGTGACCGAGGCCATGGCGATTCTGCAGGGACTCGGCGTCGACGTCATCGGTTCGAGCTACGCGCCGATCACCGTCGAGTTGAAGGAAGGCGGCGCCTGATCCATCAGGCCTCTCCTTCGGAGAATGCAGGCGGGCGGGCTTCGGCCCGCCCGCTTCGCGTTTCCCCCGAGAATCTTGCACCAGTGCTCTTCGTGCTCCTGTGGAGCACGGGTTTCATCGTGGCGCGTTACGCCACCCGTGACGCGGGTCCGCTCACGTTCATAGCGATCCGCCTGTTCGTCGCCGCGCTTCTCCTGGTCGTGATGGCATGGCTCACACACGCACCGAAACCAGATCGTACGCAGAGCAAGTGGCTGGTCATTTCAGCTTTCGGAATGCACACGATGTACTTGTGTGGCGTCTTCGTTTCGATCGATCTCGGAATGCCGTCCGGAGTGAGTGCTCTCATCGCCGGGCTTCACCCGGTGGCAACTTCGCTGCTCGCACACCGTTTGTTGCGAGAACACCTGAGGCGGAAGCAATGGGTGGGTGTCGTCATGGGTTTCATCGGGGTCGTTCTCGTCGTCATTGATCGACTCGCTGCGAAATCGACTGGAATCACCGGTTGGACCCTGCTTGCCGCGGCCGCGAGCGTTGTCGGTATGTCGGGAGGAACCCTGGTTCAAAGACGCTTTTCGCAAGATGCGCCCTTGTTGTGGGGATCGGTCGTTCAGTACTCGTCATCGGCGTTGACGGTGCTCGTCGGCGCCATCATGATCGAGCACTTCGAAATCGACTTCACGGCGCAGACGCTCTTCTCTCTGGCGTGGGCAGTCATCGTCCTGTCATTGGCCGCAGTTCTGGTGATGCTGTGGCTGTTGCAGCGGCGCGCCGCGGCCAATGTGAGCAGTCTGTTCTTCCTGACCCCGGCGTTGAGCACGATCGAGGGAGCGATCTTGTTCGGAGAACGTTTGGGAGCTCTGGCGATCCTGGGTCTCGTCGGTGGACTGGCGGGAGTCGCCCTGGTCACCCGCGCTTTTGGTGACTGACAGTCACCGTCTGGGCGACCGAGTCCAACAAGATTTCTAGGCCAAAGCCGACTTCAGCGCGCGTCGGGCCGCGATTCCACTGGGTGCCCCCGTGTACGCACCAATGTGAAGTACCAGGGCGTCGAGCTCTTCCCGGGTGACCCCATTGCGGATGGCTCCACGCGCATGAAGCTCGAACTCTTCGCCCTTACCGAGAGCCGCGAGGATCGCGAGTGTCACCAGACTGCGCTCACGACGTGACAGACGCGAATCGGTCCACTGGCCCCATGCAGTTTCGGTGACGAATCGCTGAAAATCGAGGTTTTCTTTCGACTGATCCACGAAGGCTTTGTCGACGTACTCGGGCCCCATCACCTCGCGGCGTACGGCGAGGGCCGCTTCGAATCGATCGCTATTGGAGTTCGACATGTGGTCAGACTACGAGCCCGGAAGGTGGATCAGATTTCGGAGATCTTTTCGAGAAGACGGACGAGCGTTTCGCGCTCCTGTGGGGTGAGGGGGGCGAGAGTGTCGGCCGAAATCTCCTCGCCTCGCGGAAGGAGACCTTCGATCAGCGTGCGGCCCTCGACTGTCAGATCGATGATCGACAGCCGATCGTCGTCCGGAGAAGCGCTCGTGACGACGAGTCCACGTTGCAGTAGCCGATCGATGACTCCCGTAATGGTTGCGGAGTCCATGGCGGTTCGACGTCCGAGTTGATTCTGCGAGGTGGGGCCGTCGGTGAACAAGCTGGCCAGTGCGGCGAATTGGGTCGTCGCGATCCTGACGCCGATCGATTTGGAGAAGATCGACCGATGGCGTTGGTGGGCCTTGCGCAGCAGGAAGCCGATCTGGTTCTCGAGTCGGTAACTCGACGTCGACGAGGTGGAGCGCTTCGGGCCGGGCATGTGGGGTCGAGCGTAGATGACCCGCGGGAACTGCCTAGTCTCCGTCCATGGATTCGTTCTCGTCCCACCGCCATGCCGCCAACTCCGTATCCCTGGTCCCTATCCGGACCGCAGTGCTCGTGGTCGATATGTCGAACGACTTCTGCGTGGATGGTGGCCTGATGGTCCTTCCCGGCGCCGAGCGTCTGTATGCGCCTCAACGTGCGGTGATGGAGGCTGCTCGATCGACGGGTGGAGTGGTCGTCTACGTGTGTGACAGTCACCGGCACGGGATGCGCCGGGAGCGAGAGTTCGTGAAGCGCACTCCTCACTGTTGGGCTGACACTTGGGGAGCGGCAGTGGTCGACGCCATCGCCCCCCAGCCGGACGATCACATCGTGCTCAAGCGACGGTACTCGGGTTTCTTCCAGACCGACCTCGACTTGACGTTGAAGGATCTTGAGATCGACACGGTCGTCGTGATGGGGGTGGTGACCAACATCTGCGTGCGTTCAACCGTCCATGACGCGTTCTTCCTGGGCTACAGCGTCGTGGTACCAGAGGACTGCGTAGCGGCGACGGGTCCCCGTGAGCAGGAGTCGTCGCTGTACGACATCGGGACTCACTTCGGGGTGGTGTCGAATTCGGCGGCGATCGTCGCCGCTTTGACGAGTGGCCTGCCGGTGGCCAACGAGGTCGACGGCTGACAAGGTCGGCGGCCTGCCGGACCGAATTCCGGGCGCCAAGTTCACTTGCGGACGAGTGATCTGCTGAGTACTGTCCAAACCGTTAGGGGGAGGGGTTATGGAGATCCGTCAGACGTGTGTCGTCGTCGGTGACCTGCATCGCGAGGCCGGACGGACGGTCGACCCGGCGATTCGTAAGGTCGTTGCAGCCGCCGTGATCACCAACCCGTTTGCCGGGCGTTTCGTCGAGGATTTGTCCCCGCTCGTTCAGATTGGTGCAGATCTCTCGAAGTTGCTCTCGGGCCGGGCGGTCGAAGCCCTCGGCGGACCGGCCCACAGTTATGGCAAAGCTGCGGTGGTCGGATTGGCGGGCGAACTCGAGCATGCCGCGGCGATTCTCCACCCGAATTTCGGCCAGCCGCTGCGCGATGCCGTGGGCGGAGGCAAGTCGATCATTCCGTCGGCCAAGAAGCGTGGCCCGGCTGGCACGTCGATCGATGTGCCATTGCATCACAAGGACGCGGCCTTCGTGCGCAGCCACTTCGATGCCGTCGAATTCCGGCTCGTCGATGCGCCATTCGAGGACGAGATTCTCGTCGCTCTGGCCATCACATCGGGTGGACGTCCGCTCCCGCGAGTGGGGGGACTGCAGGTTCACGAAATCGTCGGAGAGGATGGACTTCGCTGATGGAAGCCTCTGCTGGGTCCGCACCCACGGGCAGCACGATTCTTCGAAACATCGGCTCACTCGTTTCGGGTGATCTCGCCATTCCGATTCTCGACGCCGACACCGTTGTGGTGACCGACGGAGTCATCCGCTTCGTCGGCAAGTCGAACGATGCTCCCGAAGTCGCTGGTGCGTCGGTGATCGACGTCGGCGGTGCCACCGTGATGCCCGGATATCACGACAATCACGTGCATCCGGTCATCGGGGACTGGACCCCGCGTCAGAAGACGTCCGACTGGATCGATTCATGCCTGCACGGTGGAGTCACCACGATGTTGTCGGCCGGCGAGCCTCACATCCCGGGCCGACCCACCGATGCCGCGGGAACGAAGGCCCTCGCAATCCTGGCGCACAAGTCGTTCGCCAATCTCCGGCCGTCTCGAGTGAAGGTCCATGCAGGTGCGGTGCTGCTCGAGAACGGTCTCACCGAGGATGACTTCGATGATTTGGCGGCAGCTGGCTGTCGACTGGTCGGCGAGATCGGTATCTCAGGGGTGAAAGATCCTGCCATTGCGGCGCAGATGACCAAGTGGGCCCAGGCGCGCAACATGAAGGTCATGGTGCACACCGGTGGTGCGTCCATCCCGGGTAGCGGCGTCATCGGCCCCGACTTCGTGGCTGAAGTCCAGCCCGATGTTGCGGGCCACGTGAATGGAGGCCCGACGAGTCTCAGTGTCGACGACGTTGCGCGAATTCTCGATACGACTCGTGCGCATATCGAATTCGTTCACAACGGCAACATGACGACTCTCGGGAAAATGACGAATCTGGCTCGTGAGCGCGGCGAGTTGAACCGCGTGGTCGTCGGTACCGATTGTCCCGCCGGCTCGGGTGTGCAGCCGCTCGGAATTCTCCGCGTGATGGCGACCATGGCGAGCACCGGCGGTATCGCCCCCGAAGTCGCGGTGGCGGCCGCAACCGGAAACGTGGCCCGACTGCATTCGCTGAATCGCGGAATCATCGCGGTCGGCACCGAAGCCGACCTCGTCGTCGTCGATGCTCCGCTCGGATCCCAGGCCAAGGACGCGCTCGGCGCGTTGGCCATCGGCGACACGCCGGCGGTCGCGATCGCGATGATCGATGGGGCCGTGATGTTCACCAAGAGTCGCAATACGCCGCCGGCAACCCGTTCCATCTCCTACACCGCCTCCCACTAGGAATCCATGTCACCTCGTGAACTCAAGAATCTCGTCAACGGCTCCTGGGTCGGAAGCTCGAGCGGCTCCTACTCCGACGTCTTCAACCCGGCTACCGGTGAGGTGATTGCTCGCCACCCGTTGTCGACTCAGTCAGAAGTGGACGCGGCGATCGAGGCGGCGGCCGCCGCGTTTCCAGCGTGGAAGCGCACTCCCGTACCGACGCGTGCGGCGTTTCTGTTCCGCTATCGCCATGTGCTCACCGCCAATTCCGACGAACTCGCGGCGATCATTTCCGCGGAGAACGGCAAGACGACCGACGAGGCGAAAGGCGAGTTGCTTCGCGCGATTCAGTATGTCGAGCACGCGGCCGCCGCTCCCGAGACCATGAAGGGTTCGGTCACCGAGAACATCGGTACCGGCGTCGACATCGAGTACATCCGCGAGCCGCTCGGACCCTTCTCGGTGATCGCGCCGTTCAACTTTCCGGCCATGATCCCGCTGTACTTCACATGGGCCGTCGGCACCGGCAATACGGTTGTGTTGAAACCGAGCGAGTTGTGCCCGCTCACGACCATCCGGATGGCCGAATTGGCTGCCGAAGCGGGGCTACCCGCTGGAGTTCTCAATGTGATTCTGGGCGACAAGAGCGTCGTCCAACGACTGGGAACTCATCCGAAGATGGTCGGTGCTTCGTTCGTCGGGTCGTCCGAAATCGCCGAGGTGGTCTACAAGTTGGTCACCGGAGCCGGCAAGCGTTGTCAGGCTCAGGGCGGTGCGAAGAACCACATGGTGGTCACCGACAGTGCGGCCATCGATCAATGCATGGCCAACATCGTGTCGTCGATGTACGGCAACGCGTCGCAGCGTTGCTTCGCTGGCTCGAACGTGCTCGTGTACGACGCGGTCTACGACGAGTTTCTGGCCAAGCTCCTGGCCGGAATCGACGCACTGAAGATGGGTGATCCGCTCGACTCCAAGACCACTCTCGGTCCGGTGATCTCGGCGGCTGCTCGCGATCGATTCACGAAAATGGTCGACGAGGCCGAAGCATCCGGAGCGAAGCTCCTGCGTGATGGTCGGGGTGCCCGAGTGTCTGGATTCGAGAACGGTTTCTGGCTCGGGCCGACACTCATAGAAGCCGACCCCCGCTCCGACATCTTCCGCAATGAGTTGTTCGGCCCGGTCCGCTGCATCGCCCGAGTGTCTGGACTCGACGAGGCCGTCGAGATCATCAATTCGAGTCCGTACGGCCACACGGCCGTGGTGTACACCGAACTGGGAGGCGTCGCGCGAGAGTTTCGTCAGCGCTGCGACGTCGGCCAGATCGGAGTCAACGTGGGCACTCCGGCGCCCATTGCGTTCTACCCGGTGGGCGGTCGTCGCTCGTCGTTCTACGGCGACCTTCGCGGCCGCGCAAACGACGCCGTCGACTTCTACACCGACAAGAAGATCGTCGTGTCCACGTGGCACGGAGATTTGGTGCAGGCCAAGCCAGTCGATCCGGCCTTCACCGGCAAGGTCTGAGACACGGAGTCTCGGAGAAACAGAAGGGGAGAATCCATCGTGGCAAGAAAGAAAACGGGAGCCAAGCGAGTTCTGCTCGGACTCGTTGGCGTCACCGCGCTGATGGGGGGCCTCGTCGCCTGTGGTGGCGACGACGATTCCTCGGGATCAGGCGGCGAAGCCAGC
The DNA here is from genome assembly GCA_041159745.1 of Actinomycetota bacterium. GTDB lineage: Bacteria > Actinomycetota > Acidimicrobiia > Acidimicrobiales > Ilumatobacteraceae > Casp-actino8. Next base: position 16,158 of record JBEAXP010000159.1, read on the forward strand.
GGTGAACCGATCAAGATCGGTGTCGCCGCCGACCTCACCGGTCCGTTCACCATTTACGGAACGAGCATGCAGCGCAGTGCGCAGATCGCCGTCGACGAAATCAATGCCGCCGGAGGCGTGTTGGGACGTCCGCTCGAACTCGTGGTCGAGGACACTCAGACCGACGTGGCGGTGACCACTGACAAGGCCCGCAAGCTCATCGAGAGTGACAAGGTGCCGATGGTGCTCGGTCCGATCGGTTCCGATGCGGCTGACGCGCTTTTCAAGACGGTCGCCGAGGACGGCAAGACCATTCTCATCTACCCCGAGACCTACGAGGGCGGTAAGTGCCATCCCTTGTTCTTCTCGACTGGTGCCGTACCGGCTCAGCAGATCCGGCCGATGCTTCCGGTTCTTCAGGAGGAGTTCGGTCCGAAGGTTCTGCTCTTCGGTGCCGACTACGTGTGGCCGCGCCGTAGTTTCGAGATCGCCAAGCCGATCATCGAGGAAATCGGTGGCGAACTCGTGGGCGAGGTCTACCTGCCTCTCATCGCCGACGACTTCACCGAACTGGTGAACGCCGTCCGCGATGCACAGCCCGACTACA
>JBEAXP010000193.1:0-21226 GCA_041159745.1 Actinomycetota bacterium
TGTGAGATCACCTCCCAGAACCCCGACCGAGTTGCACCCGTTCGGTACCATGCGGGCGTCCACCTTCGAGTCAGAGGTACGCATCTCTTCCATGACTGACCAGTCGGCTTCCACCGGCCACTCCCGGCCCCTGCCCCGGATCATCGCCGTCGCCAACCAGAAGGGTGGGGTCGGCAAGACCACGACCTCCATCAATGTCTCGGCCTGCCTGGCCGAATTGGGGTACCGGACCCTGGTCATCGACCTGGACCCGCAGGGAAACGCATCCTCGGGTGTGGGCGTCGAGACTCGGGGGATCGAGACCTCGATGTACGACGTTCTGCTGCACGATGCACCCATGGAGGACTGCATCGAGCCGGCCAGCCTGAAAAACCTGTTCGTGGCCCCATCCAACCTCGACCTGGCCGGGGCGGAGATCGAACTGGTCCCACTGATGGCCCGTGAGCACCGCTTGAAGAAGGCGGTCGACTCCGTGCTCGACGACTTCGATTTCGTCGTCATCGACTGCCCGCCATCCCTCGGCCTCCTCACCGTGAACGCCCTGGTGGCCGCCAAAGAGGTCTTGGTGCCGATCCAGTGCGAGTACTACGCCCTGGAAGGCCTGGGGCAACTCCTCCGGAACGTCGACCTGGTCAAACGGAACCTGAACCCGGCCCTCGAGGTCAGCACCATCGTGTGCACGATGTTCGATTCGAAGACCAAGTTGTCGAACGAGGTGGTGGCCGAGGTCCGAGAGCACTTCGGTGACAAGGTCTGCAAGACCGTCATCCCCCGCAATGTTCGACTGTCGGAGGCCCCGTCGCACCACCAGCCGATCAACGTGTACGACCCGTCGTCCAAGGGAGCGGTGGCCTACCGCTTGGTTGCAAAGGAGGTGGCCGGTGGCACCCCGCCGCTCCGGTCTCGGTAGAGGTCTCAATTCGTTGATCCCGGGCGGCCCGGGCGGGGATAGCCCGTCCGGATCGGCCACTTTGGTGGAGATTCCGGTTGCTGACCTGGTCCCCAACCCCAACCAACCACGTGTTCACTTCGATGAAGAGGCTTTGGCCGAGTTGGCCGCGTCCATCGAGGAGATCGGGGTCCTTCAGCCCCTGCTGGTGAGGCGACTCGCCGATGGTTCGTACCAGCTGATTGCCGGTGAGCGCCGCTGGCGGGCAGCCCAGCGGGCGGGCTTGGCCACGGTTCCGGCCGTGGTGAAGGAAACCGACGACATGTCGTCGGTCGAGCAGGCATTGGTGGAGAACCTGCACCGCCAGGACCTGTCGCCCCTCGAAGAGGCCTCGGCATATCAGCAGCTCATCGACGACTTCTCCCTGTCCCACGATGACGTGGCCAAGAGGGTGGGCAAGAGTCGCAGCACGGTCACCAACACCCTGCGACTTCTCAACCTGCCCCCAGCCGTGCAGAGTCTGCTGGCCGATGGCCGTTTGTCGGCCGGGCACGCCAAAGCCCTGTTGGGGACGGCTGACCGGGCGTTCCAGGAAAGCCTGGCTCGGCGGGCCGCCTCGGAAGAGTGGTCGGTGCGCGCCGTCGAAGAAGCTGTTCGCGATCGCAGTGGCGGGTCGTCGGCATCAGGTTCGACCGGTTCGACGGGCACGAAGGGTGCGGGTACGACGCGTCCCGGCGGACTGCCGCCGGCCGGCCTCCTCGAACTCGAGACGCTGCTTGGCGACTATCTGTCCACCCGGGTCGCCGTGAAGATGGCCAACAAGCGGGGCACCGTCACCATCGACTTTGCCGACCTCGAAGACCTCGAGCGCATCTATCGCTTGATGACCGAAGGCCCCTCGAACGATTGATTGCCCCGCTGATCAGGGGGAATGCGACAACCGTCACCCTCAACTTGTAGGCGAGAGTCCTCACAGGCTGTGGATAACTCTGTGAGTTACGGGAGTTTTTAGCCGTAAACAATGCGCTGGGCTGGTGTGATGGGTTGTGGGGTGTGTGGACGGTCAGGCCGACCAGGCCGCCACGGCCAAGAACACGGCTTCGGCGATTCGCTCGGCCCGATCGACCATCGTCTGGGTGGGCCCGAGGCTCAGCAACACCGCGGGCATCTTTGTTTCGCGCAGGATCGGCAGCCTCATTCCGCTCACGGTGATTCGTGGAACCACATCGCGCAGATGTCGTTCGATGAGGTGGGCCAAGGCTCGCCCACCGGCCGATTCGAAGGCCGGGACCGCGTAGAAGGTCACGCGGGCGAGGGGATCAGTCGATGCCTCGAGGCCGATGTACACCTCGGCGCCGAACAGGTTGGCGTGAGCCGCCTGGGCAACCGGGTCGGTGTCATCGGTCTGGATGAGAAGTGCGCCGCGGTCGCGTAACGACTGGCAGAGCGGACGACTCAACGAACTGAAGCCGCCGAACTGGCCCACCGCCACTCGCCGACCGTCGAGGGGACGGCCCGCGCGAAGGCTTTCGGCTTCGCGTACGGCGGCCACACCCGGTCCGTCTCCGGTCTGGCGAGAGAGTCGGCGTAGCGCCTCGACGGTGATCGGTCGACACACGCCGTCGGATTCGACCCCGGCGTTGGTCTGGAAATCAGCCAGAGCCTTGGCGGCCAGTGGTCCGAAGATCCCGTCGATGCGGCCGCAGTCGAATCCGAGACGCGACAACAACCGCTGCATCTCGGCCACATCGTCCCCGCGCAGGTTGGGGGACCGCAGCATCAACAACCGATCGCCGAGGTTCCACGATGCTTCGGCCAGAACGTTCCAGGTCGTGTCGTCGCACACTCCCGTGGCGGGAAGACCTCGGTCTTCCTGGAAGGCACGGACCGCGTCGGTGGTGCCGTCGCAGTATGTGGACGGGCTCACACCCGACGAGGGAAGGAAGCCGGCGGCGCCGAGACGGCTCTGGAGCTGCCGAACGGCCTCGCCCGAATCACCGGGCGACAGGGCCATCAGCCGAGGAATTCCTCCAACTCCTGCAGGAGTTGTCCTTTGCCCTTGGCGCCCACCATGCGCTTCTTGAGCTCGCCGCCGTGGAACACGAGAAGAGTGGGGATGCTCATCACGTTGTACCGCATGGCGATGTCACCGTGGTCGTCGACGTTCAGCTTGGCGATGGTGACCTGACCGGCCTTCTCGGTGGCGATCTCGCTCAGGATCGGGGCGATCTGCTTGCACGGCCCGCACCACTCGGCCCAGAAGTCGACCACGATGGGAGTGTTCGACGAGTTCACGGTCTCGTCGAACGTGCTGCTGGTGAGGGTGACGATTCCTTCGGCCATGACAAGTCCTTTCGCCCGGGAAAAGCCGGGTCGATCGCGTTTCGCCGATCAGATTACAGCGAGGCAGTCAGTGCTGCGCTTCGAGCCAACGCTCGGCGTCGATGGCCGCCATGCAGCCCGAGCCGGCCGCCGTGATGGCCTGGCGGTACACGTGATCCTTCACGTCGCCGCAGGCGAAGACACCCGGGATGTTGGTGTAGGTCGAGTCGGGGCGCGTGATGAGGTAGCCGCTGTCCTCCATGTCGAGCACACCCTTGAACACGTCGGTGTTCGGGCGATGTCCGATGGCTATGAACAAGCCCGACACATCCATGCGACTGGTCGCACCGGAGACGGTGTCCTTGAGCATGATGCCCTCGAGTTGCTCGGTTCCGATCAAGTCGGTGACGGCGCTGTTCCAGCGCATCTCGATCTTCGGATTGTTGAGTGCGCGATCCTGCATGATCTTGCTCGCGCGCAGCGAGTCGCGACGGTGGATGAGCGTGACTTTCGAAGCGAACTTGGTGAGGAACGTGGCCTCTTCGATGGCCGAGTCGCCTCCGCCCACGACCGCGATCTCCTTGCCGCGGAAGAAGAATCCGTCGCAGGTGGCGCAGGTGGACAAACCGTGTCCGATCAGGCGTTCTTCGGCCTCGAGTCCGAGCATCAAACTCTGTGCTCCGGTGGAGACGATCACCGAATCGGCGGTGTGCACGTCGCCGTACACGTGAACACGCAAAGGCCGCTCGCCGAACTCGACCTTGGTGGCCTTGGCCGTGAGGAACGTGGCTCCGAACCGGGCCGCCTGTTCCTTGAATCGACCCATGAGCTCGGGGCCCATGATTCCTTCGGGGAATCCCGGGAAGTTCTCGACCTCGGTGGTGAGCATCAACTGTCCACCGGGCTGATCGCTCGTGCTCGACGGTTCACCTTCGATCACGAAAGGGGCGAGATTCGCGCGAGCGGTGTAGATGGCGGCGGTGAGTCCGGCTGGACCCGAGCCGATGATGATGACCTTGTGGTGCTGACCCATCACACGCCGTCCTGCGACTGACGCTTGATCATGCACACCGAACCAGCGAGGCACAGCACTCCGCCCAGAGCGAAGTAGGCGACCCAGACGGCGGTGTCATGGTCGAGCGGCCACTCGAGGAAGTTGATGACGCCGCGATGAGCACCCACCAGGGCGACGACGACGATGAACAGACCGAGGAACGCGGCGAGCAATCCGAACACCACACCGCGGGCCGCCATCACGATCGGCTTGGTGGTGCGGTCGCGGACCTTGTCGACGGTCGACACGATCGTGTCGGTCATGTTCTCGGCCCACTTCGGGTCGTTCAACGGATTGGCAGCCATGGTGCGAGGCTAGCCAGACCTCTCGTCAGCGCGCGACGCTGGCCTTCATCGTGCAGTCGGGGAGGGAGAACACCACGGTTCCACTCTCGCCGTAGTGAATCTCGGCCGGTTGACCGGCGAAGGTGAACGAACCGGCCACCAGTCGCGACCCCTCGGCGAGAGCGCACGTCGATGATTGGTCCGAGAGTGGGGGCGGAGTGGTCGACCACTCGCGAGCGATGGCTTCGAGGGCGACCGTGTCGTCGATGATCGTCACGTCGTCGGTACCTGCGACGGACGGAGTCTGCATCGGTGTGGCGAGAACGGATTCGGGAGCAGCGGCGACGTCTCCGACAGATTTCGATTCGGCGGCTGGAGTCGATGCCATCGCGGCGGCAACCGATTCGACCGGAGCGTCGGCGACGTCGGTCAATGGATCGTTGCCGCCACCCCGTGTCGTCGCGATCACACCGAGTGCGATCACGAGAGCGACGGCCGCCGCGGCGACGCCGAGAATCGTGCTTCGGAGGCGTGGCGCGGTGGGCGATTCGAACGCGGCAGCGATCGCGCGATCGAACGAGTCACCATCGACGTCGTCGAGTTGCAGCATCATCGAGCGATGACGGGCGAATTCGTCGGCACGCATCTGCACAGCCGATCGCAGATCGGCAGGAACATCGGCAAATTCGATGTCGCGGTCGAGGAGTCGACTGGCGAGATCGTCGAGTTGCTCGCTGAGGTTCGAGGGTTCGGTCATGGTGCACTTCCGGGTGTTTGACGTTCGGTACCCGTCCCTTGGTTCCCGGGCGACGTAGCCGAGGACTCGCGAATGAGGTCGGCCAACTGGGATCGGCCCCGCGAGATACGCGAGCGCACCGTGCCGATGGGGATGTCGAGGACGTCCGCGATCTCGTCGTAATCGAGATCGGCCAGATCCCGAAGGACGACGGCGGTCCTGAACTCGAGGGGGAGGCGGAGCAAGGCCGCCTCGACGATCTGGCGATCGTCGATGGCCGACACCGCCGAGCGGTCGGGGCGGTCGAAGTCGTGCCGATCCGAAGACGGCACATCGCGGCGACCACGTCGTCTGATCTCGTCGAGGGCCGCATTGGTGGCGATTCGCCACACCCAGGTGGAGAACGACGAACGTTGATCGAACGAGCCGATGTTGCGGGCAATGGAGATGAGTGCGTTCTGAGCAGCGTCGTCGGCATCGGCGTGGCGGCCGAGCAATCGCCGACACGCGGTGAGAATGCGCGGATACTCCTCACGAAGAACGGTGTCGAGAGCCGCGCGGTCTCCGTTGATGGCCCGCCGAACGAGAAGTTCGTTCACGGCGCGGGAGAGACGCGAATCTCGGCGATACCTCCACGGTAGGGGTTGTCGCGACTGCACGATCCGTCTCGTCCGACTTCACGGAGGTACACCATCACGTACTGCATCGGCTCGGTCATGACACCGACGAGAGTCGGGCCGTCACCGGCCGAGGCCGTGGCGATCGGCGATCCCCACGCATCGATGTCGTCGCTCGATGCATTCGATGCGTACATCTCGGCCCGCCACGAATCGCCGACCACGTCGACGTCGACTTTGGCGAGATTCGCCTCGGTGAGTTGGACCACCAAACCGACACCCGACTTGCTGCCGAACGTCGACGACTTGTAGCAGACAGTCGACCAGGCGGTGGCGGTGTCGCCATCGGTGGTGAGCGCCGCGGCGCCATCGTTCTCGGTGCGGTCGCCCTCGGGGTCGAATGTCGACACACCCAGAATCGACGGCGGACCGGTGGGGGCGGGAGGTGCGGTCGTCGGCGCGATCGGGGGTGTCGTGTCGTCGCCGCCGGTCACGACTCGAATGACGAGTGCTCCCACCGCGATGATGGCGACGGCGAGTCCACCGATCAGAACCGGTGATGGTTTCCACGGACGCAGCGTCCCTCCCGACGGAGTGGGGGAGACCGAGGGTCGCGCCGAGGGCTGCGACGGTGTGTGACCCGAAGGCCGAATGATCTTCCCCGGGGTCGGAGTGCGATCGGTTCCGGCCGGATGGCCGGCGACTCCACGTGCGGTCGAGCCGTCGCCGTTGAGCGCGGCCTTCAGAGCCGATCGGGCCTCGGCGCCACTCGCGTAGCGCTTGTCGGGGCGACGCTCGAGCATGCGATGGATCACCCGAGCCAGTTCGGGACTCACGTCCGGTCGAATCTGATTGAGATCGGTCGGATCGCGTTGGAGGCGGGCCAATGCGGTCTCGGTGTCGTTCTTTCCGGTGAAGGGGACCTTCCCGGCCAGGCATTCGTAGAGAACCAGACCGAGCGAGTAGAGATCGGCGCGGAGGTCGAGCTCGTCACCCTTCACCTGTTCGGGTGACAGGTACTTCGCCGTTCCCATCATGATGTTCTCGCTGGTGAGATCGTCACCGGTGCCGAGAGCCTTGGCGATGCCGAAGTCGGTGAGCATCACGCGCGCGTCCTTGGTGACGAGGACGTTCCCGGGTTTCACATCACGGTGGATGATGCCGTTGGCGTGTGCGGCGTCGAGGGCCGAACAGATACCTGTCCCGATGTGAACCGTGAGTTTCGGCGTGAGGCGCTTCTTCTCGTCGAGCAGAGCGCGCAGCGATTTGCCGTCGATGAACTCCATGATCACGGCTTGTCGGCCCTGGTCGGCCACCGCGTCGTACACCGTCACGATGTTCGGATGGGTGAGGCTCGCGGCCGCGATGGCTTCTCGTCGGAAGCGCTCGGCCACGGTTCCGTCGGCGGCGAGATGCGGTTTCAGCAGTTTGACGGCGACCGTGCGCGACAATTGGAGATCGGTCGCCTTCCAGACGTCCGCCATGCCTCCGTGAGCCCAGGCGACATCGAGTCGATAGCGACCGGCGATGACCGTGTTCGGTTCAGGTGGTTGTGGCGCGTTCACGGACATGCTCGAACGAACACGCTAGTTGTGCGTCGTCGAGCGGACGGGGAATGGCGTCGGCTCAGTTGCGGAAGTAAGCGACGCCGATCGTGCCGCGACCGGCGTGTGCACCGATCACCGCTCCGATCTCTCCGATGAGAATGTCTCCGGAGTGAACGGTCTTCAACTGAGCGACGAAGGCGTCGACGTCACTGCAGTCGGCATGGAGCACGCACAATTGGCTGATTCCGGGCGACGCACTCACCTGGCGGACCTTGTCGACCAAGAACGCGATGGCTTTGCCCCGTGTGCGCTGCTTCCCACCCTCTTGGACCACGCCGTCCTTCACTTCGATGATCGGCTTGATGGAGAGAACCGAGCCGAGCATGGCTTGGGCGCCGCCGATACGGCCGCCCTTCTTGAGGTTCTCCAGGGTGTCGAGGGCGCCCCAGAGTTCGCATCGACCCACCAGGTCGCGAGCCAAAGCCTCGACCTCGCCCAACTCGGCGCCTTGGCGGGCGGCTCGGGCGCATTCGACGACGATCGCCCCCAATCCGAGCGAGACCGACCGGCTGTCGATGACCGAAATGGGAACGAGTGACGACAGCGAGGCGGCGGCCATTTCGGCACTTTGCAGGGTGGCCGACAACGCACCCGAGAGGTTGATGATGACGACCCCGGTGGCTCCCTCCGACACCACGGTGCGGATGGCCTGCTCGAAGCGTCCCGGTGACGGGGCGGCGGTGGACGGGAGAACCGACGATGCCGAGCAGCGGGCCCAGAACTCGGCGGTCGTCAACTGCTCGCGGTCGACGAACTCGTCGTCGCCGAAGCGGATGAAGAGGGGCACGACTTCGATGCCCAGGGACCGAACGACGTCGTCGGGGAGGTCGCACGAACTGTCGGTGATGATCCGGACTGAGGCCACGGACGCAGGCTAGTTGGTGGCCTCGTCGGGGGGATGACGAGCAACGTCGCCACTCGGATGACGATGAGTCGTGTCGGTGACCTGGCTCTGCCGTTCGCGATATCGCTGTCGTAGGTGATGGATCCACCACACGGCCAGCAGCAGGAAGGCCATGACGGTCACGAGTTGACCCAGGCCAGCCAGGGCGTTCACGCGGGCGGTGAACACGATGGGCTGAGTCAGGGGCAACTGCCCCTCGGGTGTGAGCAATTGAACCGTCACCGGGAACCGACCGTTGCTGCGCGCTTCCACGGGAATCTCGACCGATGTGATGGCCGAGGGAGCCAGCTGAACCACGAGTTCGCCCTCCGGAAAGCGGAGTTTGGACGAGGCCAGTCGGACCCGAACCGAGAGTTCGGTCGGCGAGTCGTTGCGCAGGCTGAGACGGATCGCGCTGTCGCGGCCGCCCAAGGTGAAGGTGGTCGAGGCGGGGGTCACCACCTGGCTGGCGAGCGCTTCGGTTTCCTGTCGGACCACATCGGCGTAGGCGAAGCGCACCTCGTCCGAGAATCGTTGGTCGGGCAGGACGTCGAGGATGCGTCGCCACATGGCCGGACGCTCGTCACCGTCGGGCAGCATCGAGGCGAACGCGTCGATTCGGGCACCGGTGAGATAGAGCGCCTCGGCGGGTGACGACGAAGCGACCGGGCCGGTCGCGGGCAGTCGAATCGAGGCTGGTCGGCCGTCCACCAACGCCACGCTCGTGCGCGACAGAGCATCGTCCAGGGTCACCAGTTCGACCTCGTTGGAGGAACTCAGCGTGTCGGCCAGTGCCACCGTGAGGTCGGTGGACATCAGGGTCCCGTCGTTGGTGGCGAGGATCAACGAGCGGCCCGACAACGACTCGCCGGCGTCGTCGAGTTCTCGGCGAATGGCTTTGATCTCGGCCAGGACGTGCTGGGCGGCCAGGTACGCGTCGCTCGGTGGAGAGTCCGACGCGGCGGTGAGGCGAGAGGCGAGGGCCGCGTCGGGAATCACGGCATCGATGAATCCGCCGCTCGCCAACTCGACCTCGACCTTGCGTGTGGAGTCGGCGAACGCCAGCCCGCCGAAATCGCCGACCTCGGCGGCCGCGGGTGTGATGAGAATCGACCGGAATCCGAGATCGCGGATGAACTGCGCTCCCGTGGCCGACAACTCACGAGTCTGGATCCAGGCCGTGCGACTCGACCGCGATTCGGGAAGTGCGTCGGCCAAGGCGTCCTCGCCGAGTCGGAGCTGGCCGATGAAGATGTCGTTCGTCTGCGAGTCGGCCAGCGAACCCGGGTCGACCTGGACGTATGGCATCGACAGGTACGACGGCGCGTCGGCGAACTGCATTCGAGCGAGGAGCTCGGCATCCTCGACGGTCGAGCGTCCGAGCCCCTCCACCAGTTCGGGGCGCACAGCAATGGTGAGCGGAGTTCCCGGCAGCGATTCGATGATGGTGGCCAACTCGGCGACGCGTGAACGATCGGCGGCGCGAACGGTCGTGGTGGAGTCGGCCTGGAGCGTGACCTCGCCGTCCACCGACCCGACCAGGGCGACGGGTAGCGACTGTTCGACGGCCGGTGAATCGAGTCCATCGGGAAGACGTTCGACGAATGTGATGATCCGGTCGACACTGTTGCCGTCGACTTCCACCGCGATCGAGAGCGGATAGAGGCCGGCGGCCGACATCTGCATTCGCTCGCGGGTTCGCGTGCCGATCTCGATCGGAATCGCGAGGTCGATGACTCCCGATGCGTCCCGCTGTTCGACCGGAAAACGCAGGCTGTCGATGGTGGACGGCAAATCGCCGTCGATCGCGCTCTGAACCGCCGCGCGCGTCGTGACCGGACGATGTGCGGTGACGAGGATCGACGTCGGGGCATCGGTGCCCAGGGCGCTCGGACCCTGCAAGTACACGCTGAGATCGATGATGGATCCCTCGATCCCGGCGACGTATTGATCCTGAGACACGAGGGCGCCGATGCCTTCGGTGATCTCGGCATTCACCGAACCAGGGGGAGAGGCGGACAAGAGAATCGTCACCGCGACCGATGCCGCCCAGCCGGTCGCTACGACGCGCCTCACCGCGACGCCCTCTCGGCGAGACCATCGAGCGCCAGGACCGACAGACTCTCATCCAGCGGTTCGAATCCGAACCGGCGATACAGATCGAGCGCGCGTTCGTTGTCGAAGTTCGTGTTGACGAGAACGTCGTCGACCCGTCGACGCTGCAACCAGAGGAGGCCGTCGATGAGGAGCGACGATGCAACCCCTCGACCTTCGCAATCCGGAAGCACGGCGAGACGTTGAATGAAGCCGGCGGCCCCGTTGCGTCCGGTGATCATGTACCCCGCGGGTTCGTCGTCGGCGGTGACGGCCAGACGTACCCGATGTTGCGGAGTGGCCTGACACGCGTCGACGATGCCGGAGGCGTCGAGATCCCAGCCATCGACGAACGCGGCGCGGTCGATCCGGGCGAGAGTCGCGATCTGTCGTGAACCGCGAACGGCGCGCAACTCGTGACGCGACGCGCGTGGCGACGAATGGCGCAGTACCGAGTCGAGGCTTTCGTTCGGCCGGTCGAGTTCGAGGCGGAGCAGAGCGAGACGTTGAATGGGCGCGAAACCCAGTTCGACGAATGGCGGGGTGGCCGAATCGGACAGCGCGCCGGTTCGGACGCTCTCGAAACCATGATCGCGGGCGATTCCGAGCCACGTCATCAAGGTGTTGACTGTGGGCGCTTTCGTGTGATCGGTGAGGATGAGCTGCGCGATTCGGGGCTCGTGCGGCCAGGGTCGCAGACGCGCTCGGGTGCGGCCGTCGTCGAGCAGACGTGGAAGTCCGTCGCGGCGTCGTTGACGCAAGCCGGTGATCACGTCAGAACGGTAGCGTCGCCGGCGATGACGGTGTTGTTCGCAACGCACGAGGCGTATCTCGACCACGTAGTCGGCCCGCGCCATCCCGAGCGACCCGAACGTCTCGGTGCGGTGGTCGACGGAGCCCGGGTTTTCGCCGACTCCTTGGTCCCGATCGTCCCGCGGGCGGCGACTCGCGAGCAGTTGCTTCGGGTTCACCAGCCTGCTCTCGTCGACAAGGTCGAGTCGGTGTCTCGGTCGGGCGGCGGACGCCTCGATGCCGACACGGTGGCCAGTTCCGGTTCGTGGGATGCCGCTCGACTCGCGTCGGGCGCGGGCCTCACCGCCATCGACGAGCTCGTCGCCGGTCGTGGATCGGCGGCTTTCTGTGCGGTGCGTCCGCCGGGTCACCACGCAACACGCGCCGACACGATGGGATTCTGCCTGCTGTCGAACGTGGCAGTGGCCGCGGCCGAATTGGCCGAACGCGGTGAACGCGTCGCGATCGTCGACTTCGACGCTCACCACGGCAACGGAACACAGGACGTGTTCTGGGCCGACCCGCGTGTGATGTTCGTGTCGCTGCATCAGTGGCCGCTGTATCCCGGGACGGGTTGGTTCGAGGAGATCGGCGTCGGCGACGCGGTTGGAACGACACTGAACGTTCCGATGCCGAAACGTTCCACGGGTGTCGACTATCTGCACGCGATCGATCGGCTGGTCGTCCCGATCTGTCGCGCCTTCGCTCCCACCTGGCTCGTGATCTCGGCCGGCTTCGACGCTCACCGAGCCGATCCGATCACCGACATGGCGTTGACCGCCGGCGACTACAACGAGATCGTCGCACGACTTCTTCCTCTCGCTCCGGCGGGCCGGCGGCTCGTCATGCTCGAAGGCGGATACGACCTCGACGCGCTCCGGTTGTCGACGACCGCCACCGTGGGCGCTCTGCTCGACTCCCCGATTCGTCCGGAAGGAGCGGCCACCGTGGGTTCACCACTCGCCGAGCAGATGATCGAGCGCATCCGTCGCTACTGGGTCGATCGCGGACTCCTCGTCGCGTGAGCCCGTTCGTCGTAGCCTGACTTCGTGGTTCCCGAGCGCTTCGCTCCCGTTCTGTCGGAAGTCGCCGATGTTGCGGCACTCTTCCGTTCGGCTGGCAAACGTCTCTACCTGGTCGGTGGCACCGTTCGCGATCTCCTGGGCGGTCTCGACTTCGACGGACTCGACTACGACGCCACGACCGACGCGCGCCCCGACGAGATCAAGAAGATCATCGCTCCGTGGGCCGATGCGGTGTGGACACAAGGCGAGAAGTTCGGAACGATCGGTGCTCGCAAGGGAACTCGGGTGTACGAGATCACCACCCACCGCGCCGAGGCCTACCACCCCGACACTCGCAAGCCCGACGTCGAGTTCTCCGACGCGATCGAGACCGACCTGTCGCGTCGCGACTTCACCGTCAACTCGATGGCACTCGAAGTGACCGCCGATTCACCGACTCTGGTCGATCCGTTCGGGGGAGCGGCCGACTTGATGACCCGTGTGCTGCGGACCCCGCTCGATCCCGACATCAGTTTCAGCGACGACCCTCTGCGCATGATGCGGGCGGCGCGTTTCATCGCGCGCTTCCAGATGACTCCGGTTCCCGAACTCGTCGCGGCGGTTCACCGAATGAAGGATCGTCTCGAGATCGTGTCGGCCGAACGAATCCGCGACGAACTCAACAAGTTGATCGTGGTCGATGCGCCGTCGGCCGGACTCTGGTTCCTGGTCGAGACCGGCTTGGCCGATCTCTTCCTCCCCGAACTGCCGGCCATGCGACTCGAGCACGATCCGATCCACCGCCACAAAGACGTGCTCACCCACACCTTGGCCGTGATCGAGAACGTACGACCCGACGCTCACCCCGAGTTCGATTTTCGCAAGACCCGTCTGGCCGCGCTGTTCCACGACGTGGGCAAACCCAAGACCCGCGGATACCTGCAAGGGAAGGGCACGACGTTCCACATGCACGACGTGGTCGGGGCGAAGATCACGCGCAAGCGTCTGGTTGCTCTCCGCTTCCCGAATGAAGACATCGACGACGTGACCGAACTCGTGCGTCTCCACCTGCGGTTTCACACCTACCAAATGGGATGGACCGATTCGGCGGTTCGCCGGTACGTGAACGATGCCGGCCCTCTTCTCGACGAACTCAATGTGCTCACGCGTTGCGACTGCACCACGCGCAACGAGAAGAAGGCGCTCCGCTTGGCCCAGCGCATGGATGAACTCGAGAGCCGTATCGCCTCGTTGGCGGCTCAGGAAGAACTCAAGGCCATTCGCCCCGAGATGGATGGTGTGGCGGTGATGCAGCACCTCGGTCTGTCGCCATCGCGTGCGGTCGGTGATGCGTTGGAGTTCCTGCTCGAGATTCGTCTCGACGAAGGCCTCGTCGGCGACGTGGAAATCCGCCGTCGTCTCGACGAGTGGTGGGCGCAACGGGCCGCCTCGACCGAGGGCTAGTCTGCTGACGATGTCCGATCGCCGAGCGCAAGGTTCCCGTTCAGCGGGTTTCGGCACCGGCGCTTTCCGCGGCTTCTCCACGATGCGCGGCGGCCTCGTCGATCACCGGATGGCTCGGCGGGCCACGATCAACGAGTTCCATCGCGGCCGACTCGGCCGCGAGGAAGTGTGCGATGCGCACCCCGAGCTCATGCGCGCCGCGCGTTCGGTGGGCAAGCCGACCACGACCCCGTGCCCGATCTGCGCCGAGGACAACCTCGTCCTCGTCACCTACGTGTTCGGCGCAAAACTGCCGGCCCACGGTCGTCTGGCCGCCGACGACAAAGAACTTGCTGCCTTCCACCGGCGCCCCGAAGAACTCACGGCGTACGTGGTGGAAGCCTGCTGTCAGTGCCGTTGGCACTACCTCGTGCGAGCGATCCCGATCGGCGGCCAGCGCGGCCGACGCCAAGTGGGCTGAGCACGACCGTGGTCGACTTCACCGGATCGAAGGGGTTGAAGCGCTCGCGCCGGTCCCGTCGCAGCAATTGGCTGCCCTACGAGGCGAGTCGTCGCCTGCAGTTCGATGCGCTCCTCGGTTTGGTGATGATCTTCCTCGCCGCCATCGGCCTGCTCATTGCCGGCGCCTTCGGCGATTCGTTCTCGGTGTCGTTCGTCGACGGCCAGCCGGTTGCATCCGACGGTCGCGACTGCGTTCTCTTGCAGTCGTCACCGGTCGACGACCCCGGTGCGCCGGCACGAGCCATGGTCGATTGCGGCGACGAAGGCGGATTCGGGGCCTCGGCGATGGTGCAGCACGTCCTGATCGCAGTGGGCGCGGTCGGAGTCCTGTTGCTCCTGAGTGCCGTGTTCTCACTGGTGTTGGCGTCGCGAATGCCCCGCGAGACCCTTGCGGTTCCGTTTTGTGTGGTGGCGATCCTCATCGGACTGGTGGCCGTGTTGTGGGGGTTGGGAGATTCGGGTGGTCCGGCCCTGGTGTTTCAAGGCGACCGCGAGCGGGCGTTCACCGGAATCCTGCGATCGGGTGGCCGGCTCACCACTCATGAAGGTGCCGTGTCGGCCGGAGTCGGTCTGATTTCGGCGTCGATCGTGCGTCTCACTCGGCCGTAACCAGCGCTTTTCGCTGTCCGGCACTCCCGTCGAGGCTTCGTGCCACACCCACCCGACACTCTGTGCGGGTGCTCGAGTTCGTCCCCGTCTCGCCCGACCGACCCGCCGGTAGGCTTCCGAGGTCCATAGTCACCCTGCCCCGCGAGGGGCCCCGCTTCCCACACCAGGGTGGCGAGTCCGAAGGGAGGTTCACGCAAACATGCGTGGCTACGAATTGATGATCATCCTCGACGGTTCGCTCGACGAGCCTGTTGCCCAGCAGTGGGTCGCCACCGTGACCAAGGCCGTGAAGGCCGCCGGTGGAGACGTTCACGGGAAGGCCGATTGGTGGGGCAAGCGTCGCTTGGCGTATCCCATCAACAAGAAGGACGACGGCTACTACGTCGTCTTCAACATCGCCGCCGCTGGTGGCGCACTCGACGAACTCGAGCGTTCGTTGCGTATCGCTGACGACGTTCTGCGTCACAAGTTGCTGCGTCTCCCCGAGGCCGAAGCGGCCCGCCGGGGTCTCGTGGCGGCCTGAGTCAGCCGCTCACACCTCACAGCAGGAGCATCACCATGGCATCCAATTCCATCACCGTCGTGGGCAACTTGACCCGCGATCCCGAACTTCGCTTCACCCAGTCGGGGAAGCCCACGGTCACCCTCGGGTTGGCCGTCAGTCGCCGCTATCAGGTCAACGGCGAATGGCAGGAGCAGACCTCGTTCATGAACGTGGTCGCCTGGGACCAGTTGGCCGAGAACATCGCCGCATCGCTCACCAAGGGCAGTCGTGTGCTCGTCACCGGCCGTCTCGACGTGCGCGAGTACGAGGCTCGTGAAGGCGGCAAGCGCACCGCGGTCGACATCGTCGCCGACGAAATCGGACCCTCGCTGCGCTGGGCCACCGCATCCGTCGAGCGCACACCCAGCCGCGGTGGCGACGGTGGTGGCTACTCCGGTGGCCGCTCGAGCGCCCCGGCTCCGGCCGCCGATTTTCCCGACGAAGAACCGTTCTGATCGAACCCATCACCAAGGACAGCACATTCCATGAGCAACACGAAGAAGCCGATGCGTGGCCGGGCCCCCAAGGATGCCGGGCGCAAGATCAAGAAGAAGGCCAACATCCTGTCGGCCGAGAAGGTGGACTACATCGACTACAAGGACATCAACCTCCTGCAGCGATTCATGTCCGACCGCTCGAAGATCCGCGGCCAGAAGATCAATGGCACCACGGTGCAACAGCAGCGTGAATTGGCCAATGCGGTCAAGAACGCCCGTGAGATGGCCCTTCTGCCGTACACCAAGCGCGTCGCCTCGGTGGGCCGCGGACCGCGCCGCGGCCCGGCTCCCGAAGGTGTGACCGAGCAGGTGGCCGAGGTCGAACTCGACGATCAGGTCGAGGGCACCGAGGTCGAGAACACCGAGGACGAGGAGGCCTGATCGTGAAAGTTGTTCTTCGTTCCGACATCTCCGGCCTCGGCAAGCGTGGCGACATCGTCGACGTGGCCGACGGTCACGGCCGCAACTACCTCCTTCCGCGCGGACTGGCCATCACGGCCACCGACGGAACCGTTCAGCAGGCCGCTGCCATGCGTCGTCGTCGCGATCTCCGCGATGCCGCCGACCGCGAGTCGGCCACGACGGTTGCCAGCGCCCTCACCGGCAAGACCATCGAGATCAAGGCCAAGACCGGCGCCGAGGGTCGTCTCTACGGTTCGGTGAGTGCCGCCGACGTGGTGGCGGCCGTGCAGGCCCAGACCGGTATCGAGCTCGACCGCAAGAAGATCGAAGTTCCCGACCACATCAAGACGGTGGGCGAGTACTCCGTGGCGGCCAAGTTGCATGCCGACGTCCAGGCGTTCATCACCATCAACGTCGTTTCCAAGTGATCCTGCGGGCTCCGTCGCCCGTTCTCCTCGATGCCCGGACCCAGGTCCGGGCATCGTCGTCTGGTCCGGACTTGTCCACAGATCCAGGGCCTCTGTCCACAGCAAGATCACAACCCTGTCCCCCTAGCGATCAACAGGGTTCGTCCAGCAAGGTGTAACCGATGTCCGACGCCTACCAGCCCTCCTCCCGTTCGGGTGGTGGACAACGCAACGCTCCCCGATCCGCGTCGGGTAATCGTGTGCCGCCCCACAACCTGAGCGCCGAAGAGTCGTTGCTCGGTGCGTTGTTGTTGTCGCGTGAGGCCGTCAACACGGTGAGCGAACTGGGCCTCTTGCCCGACGTGTTCTACAAGCCGGCCCACCAGCACGTGTTCGATGCGATTCGCGCGTTGCTGTCCGGGGGCCAGCCCGTCGATGCCGTCACCGTGGCCGACGAGTTGCGTCGTGTCGGCCTGCTCGACGAGATCGGCGGGCTCGATTTCCTGCTCCATCTCCAGAACACCACGCCCGTCATCGGCAACGTGGGTCGCTACGCGAAGATCGTCATGGACACCTCGGCGTTGCGACGTCTCATCGGTGTGGCCAGCGAGATCGCCGAGATCGCGTACTCCGAACCCGACGATGTGGCCAAGGCGCTCGACGAGGCCGAGTCGAAGGTGTTCGAAGTGGCCGACGAGCGAGTCACCGACTCGGTGGCCGAGATCAAGGACGTTCTGCGCGCCACCACCGACGAACTCGAACGCCGCTACACCGAGAAGGCCAGCATCACCGGAACCGCCACCGGATTCCACGACCTCGATGCCCTGTTGCTGGGTCTGCAGCCGGCGTCGCTCATCATCGTGGGTGCGCGTCCGTCCATGGGCAAGTCGGCGTTCGCTCTCAACATCGCCACCTACGTGGCCCGCAACACTCGCCAACCAGTTCTCGTGTTCTCACTCGAAATGAGCCACAGCGAAATGGCTCAGCGAATCCTGTCGGCCGAGGCGCGAGTCGACACGCGCAAACTTCGCACCGGCAACCTGACCGGAAACGAGTGGAGCGACGTCAACAACGCCGTCGGTCGTCTGGAAGTTCCGCTGTTCCTCGACGACAACCCGGCTGTGACGGTGATGGAGATCCGGGCCAAGGCCCGCCGTCTGAAGGCGCGCTACGGGTCGATCGGTCTGATCGTGATCGACTACTTGCAGCTGATGAGCGGTGGTGCGCGCGCCGAGAACCGTCAATTGGAAGTGAGCGAGATCAGCCGAAACCTGAAGGTGTTGGCCCGTGAGATGAACGTGCCGATCATGGCTCTCAGCCAGTTGAGCCGCCGGCTCGAAGAGCGCGCCGACAAGCGACCGGTACTCGCCGACCTCCGCGAGTCGGGCTCACTCGAGCAGGACGCCGACGTCGTGATGTTCATTCATCGCGAGGAAGTGGCCAAACAAGGTGCGGTCGATCCGGCCTTGAAGGGCATGGCCGACTTGATCGTGGCCAAGCATCGTGCGGGCGCGCTCGACAACATCCGGTTGGTGTTCCAGGGCGAGCACACGCTCTTCCGGAACGCGGCCCGCGGTGTGGGCCAGCGCGTCGACGAGCCCTGATCAGCCCGACGGCAGCAGGATCGCGTCGCCCTCGGGCTGCCAGATCTTGGCCCCGAAAGCCTTTTCCATCTCCGGCTGAGGATTCATGAGCAGTTCCATCGCGTGCTTCTTCTCGTCGTCGGTGAAGTCGCGCACGGTGTGGCAGAACTCGACGGTGTTGCCCTCGGGGTCTCGGATGTAGATCGAGTGGCAGAACTCGTGGTCGACTTCGAGCACGGTGTAGCCGCACTCGCGCCAGCGTTCGCGATGGCGATCGAGGTCGTCACGCGTGGGGGCGTCGAACGCGAGGTGATTGGCCCACCAGGGCAGGCCGGCGCTCTTGTTCAGGTTGGTGCCGAATTCGGTGCCGATCGATTCGTCGTGAATCTCCCAGAACGCGATCATCCCCTGCTCACCCGAGGGCGAGGTTCCGGTGGAATAGAAGAAGTGCTTGCTCCAGCCACCTTCGGGAGTCGGCGCCGTCACGGTCTTCACCAGCTCGAAACCCATGACCCGTGTGTAGAAGTCGTAGTTGGCGGCCGTGTCACGAATGGCGATGGCGACGTGATGGAAACCCATGGGCGCAGTCTTACCGATTCTTGTGCCTCTTTCCGCACGCGACCTCGGCCCATGGCCGCGAGCCTCGACGCTGGCAGAATGACGGGGTGTTCCTCGGTGAAGACCTTCTGGCCTGGTTGGTGCTGGCCCTCGGTGGAGCGTTGTTCGCCGGCAACATGCTGGCGGTCGTGAAGCCGCCGCCGGCCGCCAAGGAAGGCGACCTCGAGCGCGCTCCGGTCGTGAGGAGCGTGGGGATGGCTCTGGTCGGCCTGGTGGCGGCGATCTGGTCGCTCGCTTCGTTGATCTCGGGTTGATGCCGTGAGCGACGAACGGTTGAGCCGGCAACTCGAATTCCTTCTCGAAATCGATCGTCTCAAGCAGGTCGAGCGTCAGACGCACATCACCGGTGGTTCGCGAC
This sequence comes from Actinomycetota bacterium, assembly GCA_041159745.1. GTDB lineage: Bacteria > Actinomycetota > Acidimicrobiia > Acidimicrobiales > Ilumatobacteraceae > Casp-actino8. Next base: position 19,266 of record JBEAXP010000193.1, read on the forward strand.
GCGAGAACACTGCGGAGCATTCGTGGCATCTGGCGATGTACGCGCTGGTGCTGGCTGAATGGAGCAACACCGACGTCGATCTGTTTCACGTGTTGGCGCTGTGTCTGGTGCACGACATCGTGGAGATCGATGCCGGCGACACCTTCGCCTACGACACCACGGCCAATGCCGACAAGGAAGATCGCGAGCGACGAGCCGCCGAGCGACTCTTCGGACTCCTGCCTGCCGATCAGGCCCAGTACTTCTGGAAGTTGTGGGAGGAGTACGAGGCGCAGGAGACGTCCGAGAGTCGTTTCGCCAACGCCGTCGATCGTCTGCAGCCAGCCATGCTCAATCACCAGGCGGGCGATGAATCACCGTGGAAGCGCCACGGTGTGACCGTTCCACAAGCCATGAAGCGACTTTCTCCGATCGGTGATGGCGCCGATGCGCTCTGGGCTCACACTCAGCAGATCATTCGCGATGCCCACGAGCGCGGGCACCTGCGGGCCGATTGATCACTCGTCGGCTTCGTCGGCGTCGATGAACTCGTCGTCGCTGGGCAAAGGAAGCTCGGGTATTCCTTGCTTGGTGCGCAGTTTCTCGATCTTCTTCACCTGAGCACCGAGCATACGGAAGCGAGTGCCTCCCGTATTGATGCTTTCGAGGCTGGCTCCGAACTTGTGGAACAGCTTCTCGACCTCGTCGACCGCCGCGGTGTATTTCTCCCATTCCTTCTGGAAGAGGTTGACGAACTGCATGATCTGGGTCGCGGTCTTCTCAGTATGAAAGGCGTCCGCGGCCTGACGAATCACGACGAGGAAGGCGTAGAGCGTGAGCGGTGAGCAGAGCACGACCTTGCGTTCGAGAGCGAAGTCGATGAGATGGGGGTCGGATTCGTGGACGAAGCCGCTGATGCTCTCGTTCGGGACGAACATGAGCACGTAGTCGACGGTGTTGTCGGTGGACTTGTCGATGTAGTCGCGCTTGGCGAGGATGTCGGCGTGGCTGCGCACCGCCTTGACGAAGGCATCCTGCGCGGCTGCACGAGCCGAATCCGATGTTGCCGCGACGTACTCGGCGTACTTGTCGAGCGGAAATTTGACGTCCATGTAGAGAACACGGTCGGGCGGAATCGTGAAGCGATAGTCGGGTCGGCCACCACCGTCGATGATGGTCTGCTTGTCGTAGTTGATGCCTTCGATGAATCCGGCTGCTCTCAGCATGTCTTCGGCGAGACGCTCACCCCATTGGCCACGGGCCTGGGAGTTGGAGAGGACGCGATTGAGGTTCTCGGTGCGCGTCGTGAGTGCGGCGACGGCTTCGCCCATCTTGTCGTACTGAGTGTTGTTCCGTGACGCGAGTTCCTTGATCGCCTTGTCCATCTCGACGAGGCGGCTTCCCATCTGGTCCTGGACCTCCTTGAGGCCTTTTTCGATGAGCGATGCGCGGGCACCGATCTGCTCACCACCTTTCTCGGTGACCATGTCGGATGCGAGCTTGATGGCTTCCTGGCGGTCGAGGCGGGCTCGTTCGTCGAGCGCCCGGAGAGCCTGTGACAGAGCATCACTCACGGTTTGCGACACATTGGCGGTGATGGCCGCGGGATCGATCGGGGGACTGGTGGGCGCCGTGGTGATCGGCGTGGCTGGTGTCCGGCCGCGCAGAGCGAGCACGACGACGACCCCGGCCAGAACGACAACGGCGATGGACAGGACGATGTTCATGACAGGTGAACGCTCCCAGGGCTGTGAAGTGTGTTCATGACGGACGAATTCCTTCGGCGGCGATCACGGACCCGTCGACCACGGTGAGGAGATACGGCCCGTCGAGAACGACGATGTCGTCGGATTCGGGAACTGCCACCGTGGAAGCCCCGTCGGCCAGCAGCTGCCAGAGCCGCTCGGGCTGAAGGGAGGTCGACCCGGGGTGGTCGGCGCTTCGGGCGTCGACTCGGACCGAGGTGAAGATCATGTCGCTGA
>JBEAXP010000007.1:0-6055 GCA_041159745.1 Actinomycetota bacterium
CATCAGCCATGGGCACCGCCGTCGAACTCACCTCGGCCAACTTCGAGTCCACCGTCGCGGGCGACGGCCTGGTTCTCGTCGACTTCTGGGCCGCGTGGTGCGGGCCGTGCCGGGCTTTCGCGCCGGTGTTCGAGAAGGTCGCCGCGGCCCACCCCGACGCCACGTTCGGCAAGGTGGACACCGAAGCCGAGCAGTCGATCGCGGCCGAGTTCGGCATCCAGTCGATCCCGACTCTCATGATCTTCCGCGACGGGATCCTGCTCTACAACCAGGCCGGCGCACTGCCCGAGCACGCGCTCAGCGACCTGGTCGACAAGGCCAAGGCTCTCGACATGGACGCGGTGCGCGCGGAGATCGACGCCCAGTCGAAGTGATCCGACCCGTGTTGCCAGAAACTTTTGTACGGAAACGGGCGAGATTGTAGGAAACTTCCGCGTGAGAAAGTTCGGCGTTCGTTCACCTCTCACTATGTTTCGTGTGCCGCACCCGCCAGCGGCGCAACGACCCGAAGGCTCGAGCTCACGCTCGCCGACGGGTCGTTGTATTTCCGGTGCCTAACGTGACGTCATGAATCACGGTCTGCCCTTGGTGAGTCCCGGCGAAGTCGGCCTGTCGCCCGAACGTCTGGCGCGTCTCGACACCCACTTCACTCGTTACGTCGACGAGGGCCGCCTGGCCGGTTGGCAAGTGGTGATCGCGCGCGATGGCAAGGTCGCGCATTCGTCGCGTTGCGGCTTGGCCGATCGTGAAGAGGGTCGACCAGTCGCCGACGACACCATCTGGCGAATCTTCTCGATGACCAAGCCCATCACCGCCGTCGCGGCCCTGATCCTCTGGGAGGAAGGTCGCTTCGAACTCAACGATCGCGTGTCGAAGTTCATCCCCGAGTTCGGCGAATCGAAGGTGTGGCGGGGCGGAACGTTCGTGAACCCCATCCTCGAACCGCAAACCGAGCCGATGCTCATGTGGCATCTGTTCACGCACACCGCCGGGCTCACTTACGGATTCATGTATTCGCATCCGGTCGACGAGATCTACCGGCGGGCCGGCATGGAATGGGGATTCCCGCGCGATCTCGATCTCGCTGGTGTGTGTTCGCTGCTCGCTCGCCAGCCGCTGCTCTTCCAGCCCGGTCGTGAGTGGAACTACTCCACGTCGATCGACGTGCTCGGTCGTGTGGTGGAAGTGATCAGTGGTCAGCGCCTCGGTGAGTTCTTGCGGCAGCGCATCTTCGAGCCGCTCGGCATGACCGACACCGCGTTCTGGTGTCCGCCCGACAAGGTCGATCGTCTGAGTGCGCTGTACACGAAGATGCCCGGCAAGCGTGAAGCGGTGCGCGCCGATGGCGCCGATCGCGGAACGCGCAGTGAACCCGCGTTCGACGGTGGTGGTGGCGGCCTGGTTTCGACCATGCCCGACTACGTACGCTTCGCCGAGATGCTGCGGCGCGGTGGCGAGTTCGGTGGCCAGCGCATCCTGTCGCCGCGCACCGTTCAGTACATGGCCAGCAATCACCTGCCGGGCAACGCCGATCTCACCGAATACGGCCGTCCGCTGTTCGCCGAGACGACGTTCGACGGAGTCGGTTTCGGCCTGGGCGTGAGCGTGACGCTCGATCCGGTGGCCAACAAGTCGCCGGGATCGGTGGGCGACTTCGGTTGGGGCGGAGCGGCCAGCACCTGGTTCATGGTCGATCCGGTGGAGGACCTCACGCTGACGTTCATGACGCAGTTGATGCCCTCGAGCACCTATCCGATTCGGAGTCAGTTGAAGCAGTTGGTCCACCAGGCCCTGGTCGACTGACTCCGGCGCTCGGGGCTCGACCGGTACCCTGACCGGCGATGACGAACAAGCCGTTGCCCCGCGACGCCCGTGTCTACGTGGCCGGGCACACCGGTCTGGTGGGTAGCGCGGTGGTTCGTCGGCTCGAGGCGGCCGGTCACACCAACGTTCTCACCGCCACGCGGCGCGAACTCGACCTGCGCGACCAGGGCGCGGTCAACACCTGGTTCGAGGCCAACCGTCCCGAGTACGTGTTCTTGGTCGCCGGCACGGTGGGCGGAATCCTCGCCAACAGCACGCGTCCGGCCGAGTTCATCTACGACAACCTGATGATCCACGGCACGGTCGTGCACGCGAGTCATCTGAGCGGTGTCACCAAGTTGCTGTACCTCGGCAGTTCGTGCATCTACCCGCGTCACGCCACCCAGCCGATCACCGAAGAGCAGTTGCTCACCGGCCCGCTCGAGCCCACCAACGAGTGGTACGCCATCGCCAAGATCGCCGGCATCAAGTTGTGCCAGGCGTACCGCCGTCAGTATGGCTCCGACTTCATCTCGGCCATGCCCACCAATCTGTACGGGCCGAACGACAACTTCGATCTCGCGTCGAGCCACGTGCTGCCGGCCCTCATCCGCAAGTTCCACGACGCGCGGGTGGCCGGTCGCTCGGAGGTGGAGATCTGGGGCACGGGCAGTCCGATGCGCGAATTCCTGCACGTCGACGACCTCGCCGACGCCTGCTTGTTCCTGATGGAGAACTACAGCGACGACTCGCACATCAACGTGGGCACCGGAGTCGACCTCAGCATTCGCGAACTGGCCGAGAAGGTGCGCGACGTCGTGCACCCCGAGGCCGAGTTGGTGTTCGACACGTCGAAGCCCGACGGCATGCCGCGCAAGGTTCTCGACGTCGGTCGTCTGCGCAACCTGGGGTGGTCGCCGTCGTACGACCTCGACTCGGGCATCCGTTCGACCTACCAGTGGTATCTCGACCAGGTGTCGGCCGCGGTGGGCCTGCGCGGAATCGACTGACTCAGTTCACCTGACGCGTCTGGCCGGCCCAGTACGGCTCGCGCAATTTGAACTTCTGCAACTTGCCGGTGGCCGTGCGGGCCAGGGCGTCGCGGAACTCCACGCGCTTCGGGCACTTGTAGCCGGCCAACTTGGTCTTGGCGTACGCGATCACGTCGTCTTCGCCGAGCGTCGAACCAGCCGACTTCACGACCAGCGCGAGAACGAGTTCGCCCCATTTCTCGTCGGGAACGCCGATCACCGCCACCTCGGTCACCTCGGGGTGGCTGAAGATCGCGTCCTCCACTTCGATGGACGACACGTTCTCGCCACCCGAGATGATCACGTCCTTCTTGCGGTCGCTGATGGTGACGTAACCCTCGTCGTCGATGGTGCCGCCGTCGCCGGTGTGGAACCACGCCGGGCCGTTCGGATCGTCGGCGGCCGCGTGGATCGCGTCGCCCGTGGCTTCGGGTTGGTTCCAGTAGCCCTCCATGATCACGTTGCCCCGCGCGAGCACTTCACCTTGCGGCGACGTGCGCAGCTCGACTCCGAGCGCCGGAGCGCCCGCCCGCGACAACTTCTGGGCGCGCTCGGCGGGCGTGAGGGCGTCGAACTCGGAACGCGTGCGATTCATGGTGAGGAACGGCGACGTCTCGGTGAGCCCGTACAACTGCACGAATTCCCAACCGAGTTCGGTTTCCATGCGCTCGATGGTGCGCGTGGGCGGCGGTGCGCCCGCCACGACCATGCGTACGCGATCGCGACCCGGGATCGGACCGTTCCAGCCGGCGGCCGCGTCGAGAACGGCGTTCACGACGGCGGGAGCACCGCACAGCATCGTGACTCCGTGCGTGTCGACACGACGCAGGATCTCGGCCCCGTCGACCTTGCGCAGAATGATGTGGCGTCCGCCCATCCCGGTGACCGCGTACACCATGCCCCAGCCGTTGCAGTGGAACTGGGGGAGAGTGTGCAGATACACGTCGCGATCGTTCACGCCCATCTGCCACCCGAACGTGGCGGCATTGAGCCACAGATTGCGGTGGGTGAGTTGCACGCCCTTGGGTCGAGCGGTGGTGCCGCTCGTGTAGTTGATGGTGGCGGTGGCCGTTTCGTCGGGAGTCCACGGCTTCGGCTCGACGCCGTGGCGCAGCAGCGCATCGTCGGCGTCACGCCCGATGACGAACTTGTGCTCGCACTCGACCGATGACATGGCGTCCTCGAGTTCGGGGTCGACGAGCAGCACGCGCGCACCGGAATGCTCGACGATGTACTTCACCTCTTCGGCGACGAGACGGAAGTTCACCGGAACGAGGATGCGCCCCGATCCCGACACGCCGAAGAAACTCGTGAGCAATCGCGCCGAGTTGTGACTCACCATCGCCACGCGCTCGCCGACGCCGATGCCGAGCGCATCGAGTCCGGCCGCCTGCGCGCGCATGCGCTCGCCGATCTGCCGGTAGGTGAGCGAGCCCCATGATTCGGCGGGCTGATCGGGCTCGTCGACCACGGCCACGCGGTCGGGATAGAGGAGTTCGGCGCGGCGAATGTGGTCGTTGATGGTCAGGGGCACATGCATGCCGACAGAGTAGGCATCCGCGGGCTGCGGGGTTTCCCCTGGTCAGGCGGGATCTCCCGTTAAAAGTTGACCAAACGGGTAGGAATTGGAAATTATGACCTTTAGGGTCAGGAATCGTTCCCGACTCCCGGAGGTTGCCATGTCACTCGTTCTCGCCGAAATCCTGCCCACGGGCGACGTCGCCGACGTTCTGCGGTCGGTCGAATCGGTCGCCCGAGCCAGCGCCGGCGAGTTCATCGAGGCCCAGGTCACCGGGTCGAAGGACCGGGTGTTCGCCATCATCGAGGGTGTCGGCCCGGCCGATCTACGGGCGGCGTTGGGTGCGGCTGGTCTGCAGGTCGACGACGTCGCAGCGGTGCGACTCGTCGGGGCCGACCTCGCCGCGATCAAGGCCAACCGTCCGGCGTCGGGCTACCTCGTCGAGTGGGATCTGCCGTCCGGCCTCACCATGGACGCGTATCTCGCCCGCAAGAAGGAGAAGTCGCCTCTGTACGCGCAGGTCCCCGAGACCACGTTCCAGCGCACCTACGTGCGCGAAGACATGGTGAAGTGCTTGTGCTTCTACGACGCGCCCGACGAGGACGCCGTCCGTCGCGCTCGCGACGTCGTGAGCGCACCGATCGATCGACTGCACCACCTGGCCGACGTCCGCAGCGATGCCTGAACTGTCCTCGCAGCCCGTCGATGTCGTGAGCCGATTGGCCGCGGTGCTCGACGACGTCGCATCGAACTCCACCGAGGTCGACGCCGATCCCGCGCACGATTCCCGAACGACGATTCGTGATCTCGCGGAGCGGGGATTGCTCGATCTCGGACTCCCGGGAAGCCAGGGCTCGTACAGCGATCAGATTCGCGTTCTGCGCGACCTGGCGTCGGTGTGCATGACGACGGCGTTCACGGCGTGGTCGCATCGCATGACGGTCGAATACTTGGTGACGCACGGTGGACGACCCGATCGCACCGACGTCGTTCGCCGCGCCGAGCGGGTGGGCTCGACGGCCCTGGCCGGAACCTTTCGGGCCGCCACCGGCGTGGCCGAAGTTCCGGTGAGCACGACCGGTTCGGGTGATGCTCGTCGCGCCAGTGGTTTCTTGTCGTGGGCCTCGAATCTCCACACCGACACGATCGTCGTGACCGGGGTGCAGGCCGAGACGACGGGGAAGCGTTCTCTCGTCTCGTTCGAGTTGCGGAGCGACGGGGTCGAAGTGATCCCGATCAATGGATTGCTGGCCCTCGACGGTTCGAAGTCGGGCGCGATCAGGCTCTCGGACGTCGCGTTGAGCGACGCCGACGATCTCTCCTCGTCGTTCGACGAGTTCATCGTCGATGTCCGCCCGAAGTTCCTTCTCTTCCAGTCGGCTTTCGTCCTCGGCCTGGCGTCGGCTTCCTTGAAGGGCCTCGACGACCTGCGCGGCCCGGCCGTGTCGCTGCTACCCGAGATCGAGGCGGCCCGCGGCGAACTGCGCGCGCTCGCGAACGAGTTGGAAGACGGCGGCCGCGCGCTCGACGCGTGCGCGCGTCCCGATCTGCGCGCGTGTTTGAGCCTGCGCCTCGAGGCGTCGCATCTCGCCACGCGGGCCACGCAACTCGAGTTGGCGGCTCGGGGCGGCAGCGCCTACCTCCACGGCTCGGCCACCGCCCGCCGCGTTCGCGAAGCGCTGTTCGTTCCGGTGCAGTCGCC
>JBEAXP010000072.1:0-24521 GCA_041159745.1 Actinomycetota bacterium
CACGCGCACGCCGGCGCGGACCTGGCCGGCCCCCACACCTTCGAGGGCGGCGAAGGGTCCGCACTTGTGCGGGACGACCCACACGTGGATCATGGGGTTCTCACGCAACTTGATGCCGAACTGACAGGGCCCGTTCTCCGACGTCACGCCCACCACTCGGGTGGAACCGAACACGGCCGGATCGCGGCTGAAGCAGAGATTGTTGTGGATGTGCCACTGCGTCAACGGGCCGCCGACGTTCGGAACGTTGTCGAGCGTGTACTCGTCGCCCATCATGAACATGGCCGACACGAGTTTCTTCTGACGCGTGGCCGGATCGATCTGGTACACGAGGCTCTCGGGGAACTCGGGATTCAACTCGTGCTCGTCGTTGATGTACTTCCAGTTGATGTAGTGCTCGTAGCCCGTGGCACCGTCGCCGATCGTCGAGAATCCCGCCGCCTCGGCCGTGGCCGGGTCGGAGAACTTCGGCAGCACCGTGCGCGTCGAGTACAGGAGATCCTCGGCGCGACGACGTTCGTCGGTCGTCACGCCCGGCATCCCCGACAGATCGATACGCGCGGCGCCGGTGTCCTTCTCGGATGCGGCGACCGACAGAGAACCGCTCTCGGCGGCGTGATCGTGGGCGCACATGTCGACGCGTTCCTGGTCGGAGACCGCTGCTCGACCGGCGCCCTCGCCCTCGAGCGCCGCGAACGGACCGCACGGATGGGGAGCGATCCAGACGTGCACCATGGCGATGCCGATACCTCCGAGGATCGAACCGGGCGGGCAATTGCCCTGCGCGTCGAGAACTCCGGCCACGACCGAACGACCTTCGGCGTTGTTGCGGAAGCACAAGTTGTCGTGCACGTGCCACTGCATCAGCGGCCCGGCGTAGTCGGTGAGCTTCGGATCGTCGACGGCGACGCCGATGTCGGCCATGAACATGGCCGACACGAGCGTCTTCGTCGACCCCTTCACTTCGTAGACGAGCGACTCGGGGGCGGTGGGATCGAGGAATTTCCCGTCGACGATCAGGCGACGGTTCACCAGATGTTCGTGGCCGGTCGATTCGTCGCCGATCGAGACCCACCCCTGGGCGACGGCTTCGTCGTAGTCGGACCAACGGGGGAGTTCACGTTGTGTCGCGAGGATGAGTTCGCGAGCCCGCGCTTCCTGTTCGGCCGACACGCCTTCGACGCCGCTGATGTCGATGGCGACGGCGGGGTCGTAGGGCCGCGGCCAATCGGTCGCGTGATCGTGCGCAGCTTCGGCGCTTTCTCCCGTTGCGAGAGCCGCGCCCGACGAGGAATGGTCGTGGCCGTCGCCACTCGTTGCCGAATCGGAATGGTGATCGGCGCTCGCCGCCTGATCCCCGTCGTGTCCGTGTCCGTGCACGTGAGTGGCCCCGTTCCACATTCCGATCACGACCGCGAATCCGACTCCGCAGAGCGGAAGCGCGACATGGAGCGAACGAGGTGAAGCGAGCGGCGTCGACCCGACCACGAGGAGGCCGAGCGCGAGCGCGGCCGACAACGCGCCGAGACCGGCACACACGGTGTCGGCGATCTGCGGACCTTCGCGCACTTCGAGTCCGTCGACCCACGAGATGCCCACGAGGCGAGTGAGGAGCCATCCGCCCACGGCGAGCGAGTTCACGACGAGGCTGGCCACGAGGAACGTGGCCCGAGGGCGCAGCACGAGGGCGACGCCGACGCCCAACTGCAGGAGCGCCATGACGACGAAGATTCGGGCGAGTTGCGGAGTCTCGGCGTGGAGCCCGATCGCGCTGGCGTGCAGCGCTCCGGCGCCGAGCGCCGCGAACCCCGCCAACAGATGGCCCGACGGCTTGTGCATGGGGCCGAAACTACCCCAGTCGCGACGCGCGATTCGGCTCAGAGCGCGCCGAGTGCACGAAGACACGGTTCGGCGAGTTCGGGGCGGCACACGAGGAAGTCGGGGAGCCAGAGATCGGGCGCGTTGTACACGAGGGGTGAACCGTCGATCCGACTCACGTGGAGTCCGGCCGCGGCGGCCACGGCGGCCGGCGCCGCGGTGTCCCACTGATACATGCCGCCGTCGTGAACGTAGATGTCGGCTTCGCCCATCACCACTGCCATCGTCTTCGCGCCCGCCGATCCGAGTCGGCCGACCAGGCAATCGAGACCATGGGCGATGGCCACCGCCGAGTACGTGTTGCGGTTGCGCGAGGTGACCAGAACTGGTTTGTCGTTCTTCTGCGCGGGCACGGTCTCGGCCGGACCCATGGTGAACGTCCGACCGATCGCCGGCATGGCGACGGCCGCGGCGGTCAATTGGCCGCGCTCCCACAGGGCGACGTGAACGGCCCAGTCCCAACGCGGGGGATCGGCGAATTCGCTCGTGCCGTCGATCGGATCGATGATCCACACTCGCTCCGATGTCAGTCGGCGACGATTGTCGGCGGCTTCTTCCGACAGGATCACGTCGTCGGGGCGCGCCGTATGGAGAGCGTTCACCAGGAAACGGTGGCCGGCGACGTCGCCTTCGTCCTTCATCTCCCAATACGTCGTGCCGACATCGTCGAGCTCACCGCGCAGATCGTTGAGCATGACCCCGGCTTCGGTCGCCACCCGCGTTGCGAGGTCCTGATCGGACTCGGCAACGGTCATCGTCACAGTCCTCGGCCGAGACGAATGGAGGTCTTCACCAGTTCGCGGAGTTCGTTCTCGTCGGCACCGGCGGCGACGAGTCGTCGCACATGCTCCTCGATTCGTTCGGCCTCGACTTCCGAGAACGCCGGGATGCGCTTCGAGGACGCGACCGCGGAACCGACGATCAACACGATGGCGGTGACCGCGCTCACGACACCGATCGTCACGACCCAGCCCTCGTTGTTTCCGGCGATCGACGAGATGATGAGTCCGGCGATCGAGGCCACGAACATGACTCCGGTGACGACGCGGATACGAGTGAAGAGTGTCGACTGCATCAGCGGGCGAGCGGCTTGTACTTGATGCGGTGCGGTTGGTCGGCCGCCGAGCCCAGCTCCTTCTTGCGCCAGGTCTCGTACTCGCTGAAGTTGCCTTCGAACCAGCGCACCTGACTCTCGCCCTCGAAGGCGAGCACATGAGTCGCGATGCGGTCGAGGAACCAGCGGTCGTGGCTGATCACGACGGCGCAGCCCGGGAAGGCCTCCAGCGCGTCCTCGAGGGCGCGCAACGTGTCGACGTCGAGGTCGTTGGTGGGCTCGTCGAGGAGGAGGACGTTGCCGCCGGTGCGCAGGAGTTTGGCCAAGTGCACGCGGTTGCGCTCACCGCCCGACAGGTCGCCGACCTTCTTCTGCTGATCGCTGCCCTTGAAGTTGAACGACGCGACGTACGCACGGCCGTTGATTTCGCGGTTGCCGACCTTGAGGTGTTCGACGCCTCCGGTGATCTCCTCGTAGACGGTCTTGTCGGCGTCCAGCGAGTCGCGGCTCTGGTCGACGTAGGCCATCTGCACGGTGTCGCCGACGGTGATGGTGCCGGCGTCGGCTCGTTCGTGGCCGGTGAGCATTCGGAACAACGTGGTCTTGCCGGCGCCGTTGGGGCCGATGATGCCGACGATGCCGGCCCGCGGGAGCGAGAAGGAGAGATCTTCGATGAGCAATCGGTCGCCGAAGCCTTTGGTGAGTCCCTTCACCTCGATGACGCTGTCGCCCAGACGCGCCCCGGCCGGAATGGTGATCTCGAGCTTCGACGGACCGCGATCGGCCGCCTCGGCCTCGGCCTGCAGTTTCTCGTAGGCCGAGAGGCGGGCCTTGCCCTTGGCTTGGCGGGCCTTGGGTGACATCCGCACCCATTCGAGTTCGCGCTCGAGGGTTCGGCGACGGTTCTCGTTGCTCTTCTCCTCCTTCTCGAGACGGTCGCGCTTCTGATCGAGCCAACTGGAGTAGTTGCCTTCGAAGGGGAAGCCGCGGCCGCGATCGAGTTCGAGGATCCATTTGGCCACGTTGTCGAGGAAGTACCGGTCGTGGGTGATGGCGACGACGGTGCCGTGGTACTCCTGCAGGAATCTTTCGAGCCAATCGACGCTCTCGGCGTCGAGGTGGTTGGTGGGCTCGTCGAGCAGCAGCAGATCGGGCCGACTGAGGAGAAGACGGCACAGGGCGACGCGGCGACGTTCACCGCCGGACAACTTGGTGACGTCGGAGTCGTTGGGTGGGCATCGCAGGGCGTCCATGGCGATCTCGACGTTGCGCTCGAGACTCCAGGCATCGGTGGCGGCGATCTTGTCCTCGAGTTCGGCCTGCAGAGCGCCAACCTTCTCGAAGTCGGCGTCGGGGTCGCCCCACATGGCCATCACTTCGTTATAACGATCGAGGATGGCCTTCACCGGGGCGACGCCGTCCATGACGTTGCCGAGCACGTCCTTGGCCGGATCGAGCTGAGGTTCCTGGGCCAGATAGCCCACGGTGAAGCCCGGAGTGAGTCGGGCTTCACCCGAGTAGCCGTCGTCGAGGCCGGCCATGATCCGAAGAAGGCTCGACTTGCCGGCACCGTTGGAGCCGATCACGCCGATCTTGGCGCCGGGGTAGAACGACAACGAGATGTTCTCGAGGACCGTTCGATCGGGCGGGTAGTGCCGCGCCAGTTTGTAACAGGTGTAAATGAACTCGTGGGCCATGAGAGGTCGACGTTCTCCAGGGGATCGGGCTCTCCCAGGTTAGTGGCGAGGGGGCGTGGCGGGTCCGGGGACAATCGCTGACTGCGCAGTCGGTGCTTGGTACCTTGACCAGGTGTGCGTCCGGATGCGGACGCCCCCCGAAGGAGGAAACTCATGGAACTCTTCAATCAAGAGGGTCTGTCGTTCGCGTTGCGCTGGCTCCACGTGCTGGCCGGCATCGCCTGGATCGGCTTGCTCTACTACTTCAACCTCGTGCAGGTTCCGGCTTTCGCCGCCTACGGCGATGAGGGCAAGGCCCGCAACATCTCGATCGACAAGTTGGCCCGCCGGGCCCTGTGGTGGTTCCGCTGGGCCGCCGTCGTCACCCTCGTCCTCGGATTGCTCATCATCGGTGTGACCGAGAACTACATGCAGAACTTCATGTCGGAGGACTCGGCGTTCGGCCTGCCGCACAACTCGGCGATCTTCGTCGGCATGCTCATGGGCATCCTGATGGCTGCCAATGTGTGGATGGTCATCTGGAAGAACCAGAAGGTCGTCCTGGCCAACGCGGCCAACGTGTTGTCGGGTGGCGAAGCCGACCCCAACGCCGCCGGTGCCGGTCGCCGCGCGTTGCTGGCCAGCCGCCAGAACCTGATCTTCTCGATCTCGATGCTCTTCTACATGGTCGGCGCTTCGCACTTCTTCGGCCCGCTCTACGACGGCAACTCGGCCGGCAAGGCCTGGACGTTCGTGATCGTCGCCGTGGTGATCGGTGCGATTCTCGAGCTCAACTGCCTCGGCAAACTCGGCGGCACCGCCAACACCAACAAGTTGCTGTGGCCCTACGAGAGCCACAAGAACGCGATCATCTCGGCCGTGGCCCTCTGGGTCGTGCTCTACATCCTCGGTGAGATCTTCCTGAAGGCCTGATCGACTCGTCGATCGCACGAAGTGAACTGGCCGCCCTTCGGGGCGGCCAGTTTCGTTGTGTCGACGAGTTGGTGTCAGGAAACGGTGAGCGTCGAGTTCATCGAACCGTGACCCGGAACCGTGCAGTAGATCGAGTACTCGCCCGGCTCCAGAGAGATGGTGCCCTGATCGGTGTCGCCGCGCTTTCCGACCTCGAGTTCGAGGTCGCCCACGACCTTGTCGTCCTGGAGAACGACGAGGACATGCTTCACGTTGTCGTCGTTGGCGAGGAAGACGTCGATCTCACCGGCCGGAGCCGTGTACGACGAGGCGTCCCAGCGAATGGTCGGAACGGCCTTCACGACCAGGTCGACACCTTCGGGGATGGTGGTTTCGGGGGCCGAATCGCCACCGCCACAGGCGGCGAGAACGGCGAATGACACGAGGGCCAGGGGGGTGCGGCGCATGCCCGAAAATCTACAAGCCGTTCTCTCACCGCAGGTCAGCAGGGGTACAGTTTCCGATGTGACCGACACCGTTGCCAGTGCTGCCAACGGCTCGGCCGACTTCGGAGCCAACAGTTGGCTCGTCGAGGAGATGTTCGAGCAATACCGGCTCGACCCCGCCTCGGTCGGCGAGTCCTGGCGAGAGTTCTTTTCCGATTACAAGTCCCGGGCCGAAGTTGCGGCCGCTCCGGCTCGCCCCTCCGTCGCACCGGCGCCCGCCGCGCCGCCGGCAACAACGCCGACGAGCAACGGATCGTCGAATGGTTCGGCTGGTGGTTCGGCTGGTCATGTCTCGGCGCCGGCACACGCCCTCTCGCCCACCGATGCGCTCGGTGAACCGATCAAGGGAGCGGGCGTCGCCATCGTCGCCAACATGGAGCGCAGCCTGACGGTTCCCACCGCCACGAGCTTCCGCAACGTTCCGGCCAAGTTGCTCGAAGTGAATCGCAAGGTCATCAACGGGTATCGCACTCGTTCGGGGCAGAACAAGGTCTCGTTCACCCACGTCATCGGTTACGCCATCGTTCGCGCCATCGCCGATGCGGTGCCGGTCATGAACTCGTCGTACGTCGAAGGCCCCGACGGCAAGCCCCGCGTCGTGCGCCACGCCCACGTGAACGTGGGTCTCGCGGTGGATGTCGCCAAGTCCGACGGCAGCCGTTCGCTCGTCGTGCCGGTGCTCCGCGACGCCGACACTCTCAACTTCGCCGAGTTCGTGGTCGCGTACGACGAACTCGTTCGCAAGGTGAAGCAGAACAAGTTGCAGGTCTCCGACTTCCAGGGCGCAACGGTCAGCATCACCAACCCGGGCACCATCGGAACCGTTCAGAGCGTTCCGCGTCTGATGCCCGGCCAGGGTGTCATCGTCGGCGTCGGCAGCATCGACTTCCCGGCCGAGTTCCAGGGTGCCGATGAGCGCGCGCTCGGAACACTCGGGGTGTCGAAGGTCGTCACGATCACCAGCACCTACGACCATCGCATCATCCAGGGGGCCGAGAGCGGCCTCTTCCTGAAGCGCGTGCACGAGTTGTTGCTCGGCGAACACGGTTTCTACGAGGCCGTCTTCAAGAGCCTCGGTGTTCCGTACGAGGCCGTGAAGTGGCGCTCCGACGTGAACCCCCTCGACAGCGACGAGGCGCGTCTGCAGAAGCAGATGCAGATCGCCACGCTCATCCGCGTGCACCGGGTGCGTGGTCACCTCATCGCCGACATCGATCCGCTGCGCTGGAAAGAGCCGAAGATGCCGGTCGAACTCGATCCGGCCACCTACGGCTTCACCATCTGGGACCTCGACCGCGAATTCCTCACCGGCGCCGTCTCGGGCACGGGCAGTGTGGCCGGCCGGGATCGCATGTCGCTCGGTGATCTGCTCGGAGTTCTGCGCGACGCGTACTGCCGCACGATCGGTGTGGAGTACATGCACATTCAGGACACCGACGAACAACGCTGGATCCAGTCGCATTTCGAAGGTGTCGAATTCCAGCTCTCCAAGGAGGAGAAGCGCCACCTCGTCGAGCGACTGAACGCCGCCGAAGCTTTCGAGAAGTTCCTCGCCACCAAGTACGTGGGCACCAAGCGTTTCGGCCTCGAGGGTGCCGAGAGCGCGGTGCCGATCCTCGACGAGATCCTGTCGTTGGCCGCCAATTCGGGACAAGTGTCGTCCGTGATCGGCATGGCCCACCGCGGCCGTCTCAACGTCCTCGCCAACGTCATGGGCAAGAGCCTCGAATCACTGTTCAAGGAATTCGAAGGCCATGTCGACCCCGACACCGTGCAGGGTTCCGGTGACGTGAAGTACCACCTCGGTGCTTCGGGCACTCACACCAGTCCGAGTGGCAACTCCATCAAGATCGAGTTGGCGTCCAACCCGAGTCACCTCGAAACGGTCGATCCCATCGTTCTCGGCATGATCCGCGCCCAGCAGGATCAGATCGACCCGCCCGGGTCCTTCCCGGCGCTGCCGATTCTCATCCACGGTGACGCGGCCTTCGCGGGTCAGGGCGTGGTGCCCGAATGCCTCGGGATGAGCGACATCATGGGTTATCGCGTCGGTGGAACCATCCACCTGATCATCAACAACCAGATCGGCTTCACCACGGCCCCGCAGTTCGCGCGTTCGTCGTTGTACTGCTCCGACGTGGCCAAGACGATCCAGGCCCCGATCTTCCACGTGAATGGCGACGATCCGGAAGCGTGCCTGCGCGTCGCGCGGCTCGCGTTCGAGTATCGCCAGCGATTCCACAAGGACGTCGTCATCGACATGGTGTGCTACCGCCGCCACGGTCACAACGAAGGCGACGATCCCAGCTACACACAGCCGCTCATGTACAAGGCCATCGCCGAGAAGCGCAGTGTGCGCAAGTTGTACGTCGAAGCACTGGTCGGCCGCGGCGACATCACGCTCGAAGAGGCCGAGAGCGCGCTCGACGACTTCCAGTCGAAGTTGCAGCAGGCGCTCGATGACACCCGTGCGCACGCGCCGGCCCCCACCAAAGTGGCCAAGCCGCCGCGGCCGGTGGGCGTTCTGCCGCACGTCGAGACGGGCGTGGCTCGCCCGGTCCTCGACAAGGTGTTCTCCCAGCTCACCAATTACCCGGCCGGCTTCACGGTGCATCCGAAGCTCGGGCGTCAGTTCGAGCAGCGCACCAAGTTGTTCGAGAGCGGTGAAGTCGAGTGGGCCACGGCCGAATCTCTCGCCTTCGGATCGCTGGTGCTCGAAGGTGTGCCGGTACGTCTGGCCGGCGAGGACTCGCGTCGCGGCACCTTCAGCCATCGCCACGCCGCACTCATCGACTACGAGACCGAACGCGTCTGGATCCCGCTGGCCGAACTGCCGGGTGCCGAGAAGTTCTGGGTGTACGACTCGCTGCTCAGCGAGTACGCCGCTCTCGGCTTCGAGTATGGCTACGCCCACGCCAACTCGGAAGCGCTGGTGCTGTGGGAAGCCCAGTTCGGCGACTTCGTGAACGGCGCTCAGATCATCATCGACCAGTACTTGGTGGCCGCCGAGGACAAGTGGGGCCAGCACAACGGCCTCGTCATGCTGTTGCCGCACGGCTACGAGGGACAGGGTCCCGAGCACTCGTCGGCCCGTATCGAGCGATTCCTCACTCTGTGCGCCGAGGACAACATCCAGGTGGTCAACGCCACCACGGCATCGCAGTACTTCCACGTCCTGCGCCGCCAGATGCACCGCGAAGTGCGCAAGCCGCTCGTGATCTTCACGCCCAAGCAGCCGCTGCGCATGAAGGAGAGCCGTTCGCCGCTGTCCGAACTCGAGAAGGGTTCGTTCCAGGAAGTGCTCGACGATCCGAACGTCGGCGACCCGTCAGCCGTGCGCCGCTTGGTGTTCTGCTCGGGCAAGGTGGCCTGGGACGCGATGGCCGAACGCGACAAGCGCCGGGCTCCGGTCGCCGTCATCCGCGTCGAACAGCTCTATCCGTTCCCGATCGAGCAGATGTTCAACCTGCTGTCGCGCTACCCGAACGCGCGTGAGGTGGTCTGGTTGCAGGAAGAGCCGAGCAACATGGGTCCGTGGCACTTCGTCGAGCACCGAACATGGCGCGTGAAGGAACAGGGTTACGACCTGCGCCACGTGGCCCGGGTGGCCAGCGGTAGTCCGGCCACCGGTTCGAAGACCGTGCACGACCAAGAACTCGCCGATCTGATGGACGAGACCTTCGAAGGCCTCTGACCTTCGAATCTCAGCCGAGAGTCAGTCCCAGAATCGCCGAGAGTTCGTCGAGAGCCTGTCGGGCCGCCACGACTTTGATCGTGCGCATTCCCATGGCGGCCGCGGGCTTGAGGTTGATGCCGAGATCGTCGAGGAACACGCACTCGTGCGGGGTGACGCCCACCGATTCGCAGGCGATTTCGTAGAAGCGGGTCTCGGGTTTGCGAACGCCCACCTTCGAACTCTCGATGACCGCGTGGAAGCGGGCCATCACGGCATTGATCTCGCTCTGGCGCGGATCGACCGACGACTCGGTTCGTCCGTCGCCACCGGACATGTTGTTGGTGAGGCAGGCCATCAGATAGCCGGCTGCGCGCACCTGATCGAGGGCGCGCACCATCTCGGGGCGGATGTCGCCGCGAAGGAGAGCCAGGACCTCGGATCCGCGGATGGAGTGGCCGGCCCGTCGGGCATCGTGGGCGAAGGCTTCGTCGAATCCGGCCGCGTCGATGTCGGACCGCTCGAACCGGGCCCAGGCGTTGTCGTCGGGGTTGGTGGCGTTGATGGTTCGGATGGTGTCGAGCGGGAGGTCCCGCTCGCGTTCGAACCGGTTGAACGCCTCGAACGGGCTGGTGAGGACCACCCCGCCGAAGTCCCAGAAGACGGCTCTGACCTGGGCCTCGGGGTGCGCAGAAAGGGTCACGCCTCGATCGTAGAGGGAACCGGCTGCGCGAGCCCCCTGGATGGTTGACTAGTGAGTCCATGGCTCGCCACGTGATCGTCGACGGTTCGAACATCGCCACCGAAGGGCGGTCGAAGCCGAGCCTCAAGCAACTCAACGAGGCCGTGACCGCGTACATGGCCGAGAATCCCAAGGACCTGATCACGGTCATCGTCGACGCCACGTTCGGGCATCGGATCGACAAGAAGGAAGTGGCCGAGTTCGACGAGGCGGTCAACAACAACGAGTTGGTCGCCCCGCCGGCCGGCACGGTGGGGCGCGGCGACGCCTTCGTCCTGAGCATCGCTCAGAAGGTCAAGGGTTGCATCCTCTCCAACGACAGCTACCAGGAGTTCCACGCCGACTACCCGTGGCTTTTCGATGACGGACGCCTGATCGGCGGCAAGCCCGTTCCTCACGTGGGTTGGGTCTTCGTCACCCGCACACCGGTGCGTGGCGAGAAGAGTCGTCGGGCCACCAGTGCGGCCAAGGGAGATGCGAAGAAGAAGTCGGCCAAGCCGTCAGCGGCCGCCATGAAGCCGATGCCGGTTCCGAAGACGCCCCCACCCGGCGCGGTGATGCCGAAGAAGAAGGAGCCGGCCCCGGCGGCGAAGAAGCAGGCGGCCTCCGCCACTGGTTCGGGTCGCACCGTCAACGAGATCCTTCCGTTCCTCCAGTTCGTCGAGAACCATCCGGTGGGTGCGGTGGTGGTGGGCAAGGTCGAGAGCTATTCGTCGCACGGCGCGTACGTCGATCTCGGTTCCGTGCGCGGTTACGTCCCGCTGCGACTCATGGGTGATCCGCCGCCCCGCTCGGCCCGTGAGGTGATGGGGCTCGGCCAGGAAGTGACGCTCGAAGTGGTGTCGGTCGTGGCGTCGCGACGAAGCATCGACTTGAAGCCGAGCGACAAGAAGGCGCCGACCCCGAAGAAGACGACGTCCAAGAAGGCAGCCCCGAAGAAGACAACGTCCAAGAAGGCAGCCCCGAAGAAGACAGCCGAGAAGAAGGCGGCGGCTCCCAAGAAGGTGGTCGCCAAGAAGGCGGTTGCTCCCAAGAAAGCAGTCGCCAAGAAGTCGTCGAATCCCGCGAAGACGCCGGCCAAGAAAGCACCGGTCAAAAAGACGCCGGCCAAGAAGTCAGCAACCAAGGTCGCCGGCGCGAAGAAGTAGTCGTGCGCATCGCGACCTGGAACGTCAACTCGCTGCGCGCGAGGCTTCCGCGCGTTCAGGAGTGGTTGGCCGATGTTCGCCCGGATGTCCTCTGCATGCAGGAGACCAAGCTCGCCGAGGACGCGTTCCCGCACATGGCGTTCGCCGAACTCGGCTACGACACCGTTCATCACGGCCAGGGCCAGTGGAACGGAGTCGCCATCGCGTCGCGAGTCGGGTTGACCGATGAGGTTCGCGGTTTCGCCGACGGCGCCCCTGCCGATCCCGAGGCCCGGCTGGTGACGGCGACCTGTGGTGGAGTGCGCGTGAGTTCCGTGTACGTCCCCAATGGCCGCGCGCTCGACAACGATCACTACACCTACAAGTTGGCCTGGATGAAGCGTCTCCTGGCGCATCTCGAGCGCAACGAGAATCCGAACGACGCCGTGGTGGTGACCGGGGACTTCAACATCGCTCCCGACGATCGTGACGTGTACGACCCGAAGAAGTTCGTCGGGGCGACTCACGTGAGCCAAGCCGAGCGCGACTCGTTGGCCGCCCTCGAGAATTGGGGTCTCGTCGACGTGTTCCGCCGCCTTCACGATCAGGATCGATTGTTCTCGTGGTGGGATTACCGCTCCGGCGACTTCCACCAAGGCCGTGGCCTGCGCATCGACCTCGTGATGGTCTCGGCTTCGGTTGCCGATCGCACGCGGTGGACCATCGTCGACCGCAATGCCCGTAAGGGTCAGCAGCCGAGCGACCACGCTCCGGTTCTGGTGGACATCGATGACTGATCGCGACAAGTCGAATGACGACGACACTTCGGCGGCTCGGATTCTCGGGCTTCCGGCCAATCGCGACAAGTTGTACCCGTCCGAACATCCGCGCGTCCGCCTGGCCAACTCGGTGCGCGCGGTGATGCAGAGCATCGCCACGTCGACCGCCGACGACGAAGCGGTGTCGTCGGCAGTCGAACTCGTCGAGCGCGCCGCCCGTCAACTCGCCGATGGTCCGCACGGTCGCGCGTATCACGGGTCGGCGGAGGGATCGCTGGGCGGCGTGCCATCCGGATTCCAGAGTCACAGCCCGGTGACCGGTCCGTTGAACCCGCTGGCCGGACCGGTGCGCCTCACGGCCAGCGAACGCGAAGTGGTCGCCGAAGTCACCTACGGCGACGCTTACGAAGGACCACCCGGGCACGTGCACGGTGGAGTGATCGCCGCGTTGTTCGACGAGGTTCTCGGCTTGGCTCAAGCGTTGTCGGGCCACCCGGGCATGACCGGCCGACTCGAGATCTCGTACCGCTCGCCGACTCCGTTGCACACTCCGTTGCGTGTGACCGGTCGTTTCGATCGGGTCGAAGGTCGCAAGATCTTCACGTCGGGCGAGATCACGGCCGGAGATCGTCTGTGCGCCGAGGCCGTCGGGTTGTTCATCACGATCGACTTCTCGAAGTTGGGCCAAGCCGGCGGGCGCGCGTTCAGCGCGGAGTGATCGCTTCGAGGATCCGTGTGCCGGCTCGGTGGGCGAGTGGTCGGCCCACGCCGGGAATCTCGGCCAACTCGTCGATGTTCGTGGGCTTGGTTCGGGCGATGAGTTCGATCGTGGCGTCGCTGCAGATGAGTCGGGGGTCGACCCGCGACGTTCGCGCAGCCTGATCGCGCCACTCGAACAATCGCGCGGCGATCGGATCGGACGGTGTGGGCTCGATTCGGCGGGCCACTTGACCGGCGATGAACTCGGGAGATGGCGCTTCGCGATCCGGGTCGGGAGGGAACGAATCGAGGAACGGGCTCGGTGTGGCGGGGCGACCCCGTCGTGCTTGGGCTCGGGTCACGACGAGGCGATCGGATGCCCGCGTGATCGCGACGTACGACAGACGGATCTCCTCGGCGACTTCGGCCGGGGTGCGCGCCGACGAGTGGGGAACCAGTCCGTCCTCGGCGCCCACCAGAATGACGGTCGACCACTCGCGCCCCTTGGCGGCGTGGAACGTGAGCAACTCGACGCCGTCGTCCTCGCGGCGGAACGGTCGGTTGATCCGAACCCAGGCCGAGAATCCGAGTCCGTCCTTGCCGCCTTCGCGGAGGAATTCGTCGACCGCATCGGCCACGTGACGGCGGGCCGTGATGTCGTCGTCGGATTCGTCGCTCGGCTCGCGGGCATCGCGGCTCCAGGCCGCGAGCTGGTGTCGATTCGTGCGCTCGGCGGCTTCGCGAACCGCGCGCTGCACGGGGTCGGTCGACGCGCTGCCACTGAGGCTCGACGGGACTCCGGCGGCTTCGAGTGCCGCGCGGATCGCGGGAAGTTGGGCATTGGTGCGGGCGAGAACGGCGGTGTCGCGCCATTGCTCGACGCGCATGCGTTCGACGAAGGCGGCGACGCCACTCGCTTCGGTCGTTTCGTCGACGAACTCGATGACGAGAGGTTGTCGACCAGGCGAACGGGCCGAGTGAAGTGCGGGCACCGGCGCGTCGAGACGCGCGAGAACGCGGAGTCCGGCGGCGACGATCTCGGGGGTGCAGCGGTAGTTGGTGTCGAGTCGGACGACCTCGACTCCGGGGAAGTGCTTCTCGAGTTCGAGAAGGATGCTCGGATCGGATCCGTTGAATCCGTAGATGGCCTGAGCGGGGTCGCCCACCACGGTCACGTCGTCGCGGTCGCCCCGCCAGGCCTGGAGGACCGCCAATTGCAGCGGGTTGAGATCCTGGGCCTCGTCGATGAAGAAGTGACGCAGGCGCCACTGCACGGCGGCGGCGAATTGGCCGTCGTCGTTGACGAGTCGGAGAGATTGAAGCAAGAGGTCGTCGAGGTCGAGGACCCCGCGCTTGCGCTTCAGTGCCTCGTAGTCGGCGATCACTTGTGCGAGTTCGCCGGTCGGGCGTCGCAACGAGCGAGTCAATTCGGATTTCTCGATGCGGTCGATCGACAGATTGCGGGCGCGAATCCAGTCGAGGTCGGCCACGGTGTCGAACACGCGGCCACGGGCATCGGATCCGAGGAGCTCGGCCACCAGGCGGCTGCGATCGGACACGACGGTGGGGTGGCGTCGACCGCGGTCGTCCCAGAACTGTCGGAGCAACATCAAGGCGACCGAGTGGAACGTGCCGGCGATCGGTCTGTCGCTCAGACCGAAACCGGAAACACGGCGGCGCAGCTCGTCGGCGGCCTGTCGAGTGAACGTGAGAACCACCGTGTGCCGTGGGTCGATCGATTCGCTCAGGGCGCGGTGCGCCAGACGGCGCGTGAGCACCGCGGTCTTTCCCGAGCCCGCACCGGCGATGACGGCGAGAAGCGGCGCCGACGACAGCACGGCCGAGCGTTGCTGCTCGTCGAGTCCGAGCAGGAGATCGTCGGTCGTGGTGGGCACACCTCGACAGTAGGCGGTCGGTGCGGCATCGGTCGCGGGCGGTAATGTCCGGCCATGCCTTATCCGCAGCGCCTGCTCAACGACGGCGAGGAAGTCGCTCTCGACATCCATCCTCATTGGTGGTTCTTCGCCAAGTCGGCCGCGGCCACCTTGTTCACGTCGGTTCTGTTCTTGTGGTCGGCGGTGGCGCTGGGGGACGCGACCTGGGAGAAGAGTCTGAAGTGGCTGTTCGGGGCGACCGCCATCGTGTCGCTGATCTGGCTCGCGGTGCGTTGGCTGGCCTGGCGCACGACCCACTTCGTCATCACGTCCGATCGCCTCATCGCGCGCAAGGGCATCATCGCCAAGAGCGGCATCGAGATTCCCCTCGAGCGCGTCAACAACGTGAGTTTCAACCAGAGCATCTTCGAGCGGGTCATCAAGGCCGGTGACTTGCTCATCGAGTCGGGCGGCGAAGTCGGTCAACAGCGATTCACCGACATCCTGCGTCCTGACGAGGTCCAGAACCTGATCCATCTCCAGATGGAGGAGAACCAGCGGCGCACGTTCGCCCCGTCCGCTCAGCCGATCGACGTGGCCGGTCAACTCGAGAAGCTCGAGGCACTGCGCGACCGCGGCACGATCACCCCGGCCGAGTTCGAGTCGCAGAAGCGCCGACTACTCGGCTGATCGCAGCGCGACGACGCAGCCGCCGAAGCCGCCTCCGGTCATGCGGGCGCCGAGAACGCCCGATCCCCGCAAGGCGCGCTCGACCGCGGCGTCCATCGTGGCGTTCGACGTCTCGAAGTCGCGGCTGAGGCTCCAGTGACTCTCGGTCATGAGTCGGCCGGCCAAGGTCCAGTTCGCCTCGCGGAGTGCCGCGACGAAATCCAGAACACGTCGATTCTCTGAGATCACGTGCCGAGCCCGTCGGAGAAGCGTTTGGTCGGCGATCGCCGACAGCGACTCGAGTGAGGCGTCGCGGAGAGGGCCGACGATTCGCTCGACGGCCGCGGTCTCGGCCACGCGATCGGCGTACTCGCTGCCGGCGAGCGTGCGCGGGGCGATGAAATCGACGTCGACCGCGATGGCCGACGGAATCGGCACGTGCTCGATCGTCAGATCGCGGCAGTCGATGAGGGTCGCGTGACCCGCCCGACCGGATGCGATGCAGAGTTGGTCCATGATTCCGCACGGAACTCCGGACGCGATGTGTTCGGCGCGTTGGCACAACCGCGCCAACTCCGTCTCGGGCATGGGGCGATCGACGGTGGCGATGCGGGCCACGGCGATTTCCAGAGCGGCGCTCGACGACAGCCCGGAACCGATCGGAATCGTCGTCGACACTCGACCGGAGAAGCCGCGAACGGTGCGCCCGGCCCGCTCGAGCTCGTGAAGCACACCGGCCACGTAGCGGCCCCACCGAGGTTCGACCCGGTCGGGATGTTCGATCGGAAGAGCGAGGGTCACGGGGAGCGGTTCGTCGTCCGAGACGAGACGCCACACGCGGTCGTCGGTGAATTCCCCGCTGATCGTGGTCGCCACGTCGAGAATCATCGGCAGGACGAGGCCCTGCGTGTAGTCGGTGTGGTCACCGATCAGGTTGACGCGGCCGGGTGCGGAGACGATCACCGGCATCGCCGTCAGGAGGCGAGGCCGAGCACGTGGGCGAATCGTTCGAGGGCGTCGGTGTCGAACGGAGCGCGCAATGCCAGGTTGATCTGATCGGCACCGGCTTCGACGTACTCGCCGATGCGGTCGATGACCTGCTGTTCGCTGCCGGTCAGCACGCCGGGTCGAACATATTCGGCGAGATGTCCGAACTGGGCGCGCAGACTCTCGTCGGTCCAGGCGATGCCGAGATTCACCGTGCGGCTGATCTCGCCCGGGTCGCGCCCGGCCTTCTCGCAGTGATCGGACAACACCTGGCTCTTGTGATGGAACGCCTCGGGGGCGACGAAGGGAACGTTCCAGCCGTCGGCGTAGCGGGCCGTGATCGACAACGTGCGCTTCTCGCCTCCGCCGCCGATCCAGATCGGGATCTTCTTCTGAACGGGTCGTGGCTCGTTGCGCGCGTTGTCGAGCGAGAACCACTCGCCGCTGAAGCTGGTGACCTCGTCGTGCAGCAGACCGCGAACGCACTGAACCGCTTCTTCGAGTTGGTCCATCCGCGTCTTGATCGTGGGGAAGGGGATGCCGTAAGCGTCGTACTCGACCTGGGCCCAGCCGGCTCCGAGACCGATGTCGGCGCGACCCCCCGAGACGTGGTCGATCGCAGTGATCATCTTGGCGAGCACGGCCGGGTGGCGGTACCCGATGGAGTACACCAGGGACCCGACGCGAACACGCGACGTCGTGGCCGCCAGCGCCGAGTGCATGGCCACGGCCTCGTAGCAGGCCGCGTCATCGGGTTGTCCGGTGGCCCCGTAGAAGTGGTCCCAGATCGAGATCCAGTGGAAGCCGAGGCGTTCGATGAGGATCCAGAGCGGTCGCAAAGATTCGTACGTGGTGTGCTGGAGACCGGTGTGGACCCCGAACTTCGTCCTCGGAAACATGTCGTCACCGTACAGCACGTCGGAACGAAGTCGCCTCGGCGGGCGCGTCTAGTCTCCGTCCATGCCTCGTGCCGTCGTCCCTGCCGCCACCGGAACCATCGAACTCGAGTACGAGACGTTCGGATCTCCCGATGACCCCGCGTTGCTGCTCATCATGGGCTTCACGGCGCAGATGATCGCGTGGCCCGACGCGTTCTGCGCCGCTCTCGTCGAACAGGGGTTCCACGTCGTGCGCTTCGACAACCGCGACTGCGGACTCTCCACCAAGTTCGACGGTCGAACGGTTGACGTCGGTGCCGTGATGGCGGCCGCCTTCGCCGATCAGCCACCGCCGCCCGTTCCCTACACGTTGTCCGACATGGCGCTCGACGCGATGGGGTTGCTCGATCACCTCGGAATCGACCGCGCCCATGTGGTCGGAGCGTCGATGGGCGGAATGATCGCTCAGCACGTCGCGATCGAACATCCGCATCGCGTGCGTTCGCTCACTTCGATCATGTCGATGACCGGCGAGCCGGAGTACGGATCGCCGTTGCCCGAAGCGGGGGCCGTGCTGCTCGCCCCTCCACCCACCGAACGCGCCGCGTACATCGAGCACTCGCTCAACTACGCGGTCTGGCAGTCGAAGCGCTTCTTCGATGCCGATCAAGTGAAGATCGATGCCGCGCGCGCCTACGACCGCTCGTTCTATCCGGAGGGCTCCGATCGGCAGTTGGCCGCCATCTACGCGAGCGGCCGCCGTCACGAAGGTCTGTCGAATCTGCGCGTTCCGACTCTCGTGATTCATGGTCGCGACGACACATTGCTTCCTCCGTCGGGAGGCGAGCGAACGGCCGAACTGGTTCCCAACTCCACACTCTTGATGGTCGCCGACATGGGGCACGATCTGCCGGCACCTCTGCAGCCGTTGATCGTGGGGGCGATCGCGGCCCACGCGCGCCACTCCGACTGGTTGGTTGCTCCGTCGCGCTGAATACGATGCGGGTATGCCCGGCCCTCTTTCTGGTTTCCGCATCATCGAAATCGCCGGCATCGGCCCCGGACCTTTCGCGGCCATGCTGCTCTCCGACATGGGTGCCGAGGTCATCCGCGTCGAACGGAGTCAGGCGGTGCGCGGTCCGGCCCCCGACAAGCCGGGTGGCGACATCCTGCAGCGCGGACGTCGCAACATCGCCATCGATCTGAAGAATCCGGAGGGTGTCGAGACGTTGCTGCGTCTCGTCGAATCGGCCGACGCGCTGATCGAGGGTTTTCGCCCCGGAGTCATGGAGCGGCTCGGCGTCGGACCGGACGTGTGCCACGCGCGCAATCCGAAGTTGGTGTTCGGACGCATGACCGGATGGGGTCAGACCGGCATGTACGCGCAGGCGGCCGGTCACGACATCAACTACATCGCGCTGGCGGGCGCCCTGGCCCACTTCGGCCGCGCTGGCGAGGCGCCGGTCCCGCCCATGAACATGGTCGGTGATTTCGGCGGTGGCGGCATGTTCCTCGCGTTCGGCGTCGTGTGCGCCTTGCTCGAAGCCTCCAAGAGCGGACGCGGCCAGGTGGTCGACGCCGCGATGGTCGACGGAACCGCGATTCTCATGACGATGTTCTGGGCCTTCTCGCAGATGGGTGCTCACGACGAGAACAACCGCGGCACCAACCTGCTCGACACCGGTGCCCACTTCTACGACGTGTACGAGTGCAAGGACGGCAAGTACGTCTCGCTCGGCTCGATCGAGCCGCAGTTCTACGCCGAGCTGATGCGCCTCACCGGCCTCGAAGGCGACGCCGAGTTCGCCAAGCAGATGGATCGATCGATGTGGCCGCACCTGAAGAAGCGTTTGGCCGAGGTGTTCCGTACCAAGACGCGTGACGAATGGTGCGCGATCATGGAGGCGACCGACGTGTGCTTCGCGCCGGTGCTCACCATGAGCGAAGCGGCCAAGCATCGCCACAACGTCGAGCGCAACATGATCATCGAGATCGCCGGCATGAAGCAGCCCGCTCCCGCTCCGCGTTTCTCGCGAACCGTCGCCGAAGTGACCTCGCCGCCGGCGCATCCCGGCCAGCACTCGCGCGAGATCCTCGAATCATGGGGCTTCTCGGCCGCCGACATCGACCGACTCGTGTCGTCGGGTGCCGTCGTCGACGCGTGAGCACTCTCGTCTGCTTCCACGCGCATCCCGACGACGAATCGATCGCCACGGGAGGCACCATCGCCCGGGCGGTGTCGGAGGGTCACCGCGTCGTTCTCGTGGTTGCCACCGATGGTCGCCACGGGGAGATTCCGGCCGATCTGGGCTCGGGTGAGACGCTCGCCGATCGACGTCGACGCGAAACCGAGAAATCGGCGCAGGTGCTCGGTGTGAGCGAAGTGGTGTGGCTCGGCTACGCCGACAGCGGCATGAATGGTTGGTCGCAGAACCACGAACCCGGTGCGTTCATGAGCGCCGGTCTCGACGAGGCGAGCGAGCGCTTGGCTGCGATCGTTCGACGGGTGGAGGGCCATGTGCTCACCTGCTACGACTGGCACGGCGGTTACGGACACCCCGATCACATCCAGGTGCATCGGGTCGGGCATCGCGCCGCCGAGCTCTTGCGCGACGGCGGCCGGCCGGTCCGACTCCTCGAATCCACCATGAACCGCACGCGCATCGCTCGGTTGCGGGCCATGAACGCCGAATCCGATCCCGACGCCGAGGCGTTCGATCCGGAGGCGCCGGCCGACGACGGCAACCCTTTCGGCTCGACCGAGGACGAGATCACGATGGCGGTCGACGTGACGCAGTTCGTCGCCAAGAAGCGCGAGTCGATGGCGTGCCACGCCAGTCAGATCACCGACGGCAGTTTCTTCCTGCAGATGTCGCCCGAAATCTTCGCGTTGGCGTTCGGGACCGAGTGGTTCATCGAACCGGGCCAGCCGGGCGGCGCGCGTGAAGGTTGGCTCCTGTGACTCGCGTGTACCTGGTTCGCCACGGGCGAGCCGCCGCGGGCTGGGACACCGACCCCGACCCGGGTCTCGACGAACTCGGTCGCCGTCAAGCCGCCGACACCGCAGAGCGACTGTCCGCCTTGGCGCCGATGGCGGTGGTCTCGAGTCCTCTTCGTCGTTGTCGCGAGACCGCGTCGTTCCTCATGGCGCACTGGGGGCTCACCGATCTGCCCATCGCGGACGATGTTCGCGAGATCCCGTCCCCACCCGGCATTCCGATGAACGAACGCGTCGAATGGTTGCGACGCGCGATGGCGGGTTCGTGGGGCGACCTCGGATCGCCGTACGTCGAG
Organism: Actinomycetota bacterium; assembly: GCA_041159745.1. Lineage (GTDB taxonomy): Bacteria > Actinomycetota > Acidimicrobiia > Acidimicrobiales > Ilumatobacteraceae > Casp-actino8. The sequence goes on from JBEAXP010000072.1 coordinate 20,749, forward strand.
TTCCGCGACTCGGTGGTCTCGTTCGTCGCGACCCGTCCGGTCGACACCGTCATCTTCAGCCACTTCATCGCCATCAACGCCGTGGTCGGCTCGTGTCTGGGTGACGATCGACTGGTGATCGACAGTCTCGACAACGCCTCGGTGACCGTTGTCGAGACCGGGCACGGTTCCACTGGCGGCACCAATGGCCTGCGGCTCGTCGAGCGCGGACGCCAAGCCGACACATTGATCCGCTGATTCGCCGATTCGCCGATGCGGTCGGGCCCGATGGGGCAGACTGGACTCATGCGTCGTCCCTCACGGCTCGTCGGTTCTGCCGTCGCTTTCGCCGTCGCCTTCGTCGTCGCGTCGTGTGGCGGCAGTGGTGGGGGTGACGACACGCTCGCTCCGTTGCCGACCGCTCCGGGATCGTCGTCGAGCCTCGCTCCGTTGGTGACCACCACGACGATGCCCGAGTCGACGACGACCACGTCGATCGCGTCGACGACCACCACCGTCGTGCCGGGACTCGAACTGGTCCTGCGCTCCGACGGAATCGGTGACGCGCGCTTCGGCGTCGAACCCGATGGAGTGATCGGGTACGTGAAGGCGATTCTTGGCGCCCCCGATCGCGACACCGGCTGGACCGATTCGTTCGGCGAGTTCGGAACGTGCCCGGGTACCGAGGTGCGCGGCGTCGAATGGGCCAACCTTCGCCTTCTCTTCGGCGACGAGAGCGATTTCAACAGCGGTCGCCGACACTTCTACGCCTGGCAGTACGGCCCGCCGATCGACTCGGAAATCGGACCGCTCGGCCCGGCCACCGACGGCGGAATCACGGTGGGCTCGACCGTTCGCGACATCGTGAAGGTGTATCCCGACGTCGAGATCTACAACGACGAGATCTTCGGCCCCGGGTTCGAAATCGAAGCGACGCTCACCGGCACGCTCAGCGACGATGCACCCAACGGTCTGGTACTGGCTCTGTACGGCGGCACCGCCTGCGGCGAGTAGCCCGGATAGCGTCGTTCGGACATGACTGCTTTGATGCTGCTCGATCTCCACGAATCGTTCTCGTGGTTCGTGATCTTCGCCAACGGACTCGCCGGCCTGTGGGCCCTCTTGGCGCACAAGTTTCCCGGGCTCCGTTCACGCGCACTGTGGTGGTACACCGGACTCGCGCAGTTGACGGTGTTCGTGCAGGTGGCCTTCGGTGTCGCCCTCGTGAATCGCGAGAAACTCGAGTTTCCGGCGTTCCACGCGTTCTACGGGTTCGTGGGCATCATGGCGGTCGCGATCATCTACAGCTACCGCAATCAGATGCGCCACAAGCTGTACCTGCTCTACGGACTGGGCGGGTTGTTCTTGATGGGCCTCGGCATCCGAGCCCTGCTCGTCGGCCAGACCTGATCCCGGGCCGGTGAAGCCGGCCGGTCGAGACGCCGCGTGGTCAGAGCGACGCGGACAGCGACTCGAGCTGGGCGCTCAGCTTGGCCGGCAACTTCGGCCCGAACTGCGCGAAGTGGTCCTGGATCTGGGGGATCGCCGACTTCCAGCCGTCGATGTCGACCGAGAGGATCTCGTGCAGATCGTCGTGGGCGATGTCGAGTCCGTCGAGGTCGAGGGCGCCGGGAGTGGGCAGCAGACCGATGGGGGTCTCCACCGCGTCGGCCTTGCCCTCGACGCGATCGAACACCCACTTGAGCACACGGCTGTTCTCGCCGAATCCGGGCCACAGGAACCGGCCGTTCTCATCGCGGCGGAACCAGTTGACGAAGAAGATCTTCGGCAACTTCGTGTCATCGGTCTTTGAGCCGATACGCAGCCAGTGCGCGAAGTAGTCGGCCATGTTGTAGCCGCAGAAAGGCAGCATGGCCATGGGGTCGAAGCGCAACTTGCCGACGGCGCCGGCCTGGGCAGCGGTGGTCTCCGAGGCCATGATCGAGCCGAGGAACACACCGTGCTCCCAGTCGAAGGCCTGGGTCACGAGCGGAACCGTGGTGCGGCGACGGCCGCCGAAGAGGATGGCCGAGATCGGCACGCCGGCCGGGTCCTGCCACTCGGGTGCGGCCGACGGACACTGCGAGGCCGGGGCGGTGAAGCGTGCGTTCGGATGCGCCGCCGGTGAATCGCTCTCGGGCGTCCAGGCGTTGCCCTTCCAGTCGGTGGCACGTGCCGGCGCATCGTCGGACATGCCTTCCCACCACACGTCGCCCTCGGAGGTGAGCGCGGTGTTGGTGAAGATGCAGTTGCCCCACAAGGTGTGCATCGCGTTGGCGTTGGTGTCGTAGCCGGTTCCGGGGGCCACGCCGAAGAAGCCCGCCTCGGGGTTGATCGCGTAGAGGCGACCGTCGGCGCCGAACTTCATCCAGCAGATGTCGTCGCCGATCGTCTCGGCCTTCCAGCCCGGAATGGTGGGCACGAGCATGGCCAGGTTGGTCTTGCCGCAGGCCGAAGGGAAGGCGGCCGCGATGTACTTCGACTCACCGGCCGGATTGGTGAGCTTCAAGATGAGCATGTGCTCGGCGAGCCATCCGTCGTCGCGCGCCATCACCGAGGCGATGCGCAACGCGAAGCACTTCTTGCCCAGCAACGCGTTGCCGCCGTAACCCGAGCCGTACGACCAGATCTCGCGGCTCTCGGGGAAGTGCACGATGTATTTGTTGTCGGGGTTGCACGGCCAGGCGACATCCGATTGTCCGGGGGCGAGCGGAGCGCCGACCGAGTGGAGACAAGGCACCCACTCGCCGTTGCCGAGAACGTCGAGGGCGCCCTGGCCCATGCGCGTCATGATGCGCATGCTCACTGCCACGTAGGCCGAGTCGGTGAGTTGCACGCCGATGTGGGCGATGGGGGAGCCGAGCGGACCCATGCTGAAGGGCACTACGTACATGGTGCGGCCCTTCATCGAGCCGGTGTAGAGAGCGGTCAATTCGGCGCGCATCTCGGCGGGCTCGCGCCAGTTGTTGTTGGGGCCCGCGTCGTCGGCCTTGGCCGAGCAGATGAAGGTGCGGTCCTCGACGCGCGCGACATCACCCGGGTCGGAGTGCGCCCAGTAGCTGTTGGGACGCTTGGCTTCGTCGAGCTTGGTGAAGGTTCCGGCGTCGACGAGCGCGTTGCACAGGCGGTCGTACTCTTCGGCCGAGCCGTCGCACCAGTAGATGTCGGACGGCTGCATGATCGCGGCCCAGTCGGCCACCCACTTCTTCAGACGCTCGTTACCGGTGGTGCCGCTCATTGTGTTCTCCTGGGGGTCGGAAAGAACCTTGTGTTGTTGTACTAGATCGGACCTGCTCGGTCAGAAGCCGGGCGTGCCCATGTCGACTTCGGAGCCCATGCGCACGCGAGTGGCGAGTCCGTCGTCGTTCAGATCGAACACCACGCGCTGGCCGGGCCTCAGCATCCGAAAGATGCTCCCCACGAGGGCGTCGGCGGCGAGTTCGTGTTCGCTCAGATCGGTGTCGCGCAGGATGAGACCGGTCCCGGTTCCCGGGTCGTAGGCCTTGATGACTCCCTGCATCGTCGGAATCAGCGGGTGGCCGAGGAGCCGGCCTTGGTGACCTTGCCGGCGCGGATGCAACCGGTGCAGACGTTCAGGCGGCGCGGTGATCCGTTCACGAGGGCCCGGATGCGCTGAATGTTCGGGTTCCAGCGACGCTTGGTGCGCACATGGGAGTGCGAGACCGACATCCCCCACGAGGGGCGCTTCCCGCAGACTTCGCAAACTGAGGCCATGATGGATCTTCCTTCGAACCGTCCCCTCCGGGGGATCAGCGGACGAAACGCTACCAGCG
>JBEAXP010000081.1:0-2567 GCA_041159745.1 Actinomycetota bacterium
CACCAGATCGTCGGGAACGGTGATCTTGCGATTGTCGAGTTCACCGGGCACCACCACGACCGTACCGCCGATCAACTCGACGAGTGATGCATCGTCCGTCCCGTCGATCTCGGGTACGTAGGCCCGGCGCAGGACATCGGCGCGAAACGCTTGCGGTGTCTGGACGGCCACCAACGTCGCGCGATCGGGAGTAGCGGTCACGCGCGGAACGACCGCGGGAACGTCGTCACCCGACAGTTCGAGAGACGTCGACTCCACCACTTCGATCGTCTTCACGGTGTCGGTCACCGGCAGACCCGGCACCGCACCGTCGGCGCCAGCCAACACGGCTCCGATCACCGAGCGGTACAACGACGGCGAGGCGAAGGGCCGAGCCGCATCGTGAACCAGGATCACCGAGGCATCGGCCGGAACCGCCGCCAAACCGTTGCGCACGCTCGCGGTGCGGGTCGGCCCACCGGCGACACCGCCCTCACGCTCGGCGTCCTCGGCCGGAACGACGACCACCACGCCATCGCTGCACTGCCGAGCCACGTCCACCGACAGATCGAGGACCCGACGACCACCCAACTCCTCGAACTGCTTCAACGACCCGAAACGGCGACCCGATCCACCTGCGACGACGATGGTCCAGACCGGTCCACGAGAAAAACCCGAGCCGGAGTTCGCCATATTCGTGGAGGGTAGTACCGTTCGGGCCGATGGCCTACGAAGACGTCCTCGCGAAGACCGACTTCTTCGGCGAAGCGCCGAGCGAAGAAATCGCCCGCATCGCCGCGACGGGTCGCAAGCGGATCCTGTCGCGCGGCGACCATTTGTTCGAAGCCGGTGAAGAGGCCGAATCGATGTACATCGTCCTCAACGGTCGAGTGGCCATCGCCATCGCGAACGAACTCGACAAGCGCGAGAGCATGGTCGCCCTCATGGAAGCGGGCGACCTCTTCGGCGAGATGGGCCTCCTCGACAGCGGTCCGCGCTCGGCGATGGCCCGGGCGATCGAACCGAGCGAGGTCCTCGAGATTCCGTACGACCCGGTCGAGCAATTGCTCGACGGCAACCCTCGTGTCCTCCGCGGTGTCGTTCGCATGCTCGCCGAGCGCCTGCGCGTGATGGACGGCGCACTCGCCGACTCGGTGTTCCTCGACGTGACCGGCCGCACGGCCAAGCGCCTTCTCGAACTGGCCGGGCCGGCCGACGAGTTCGTGCTTCCCGTGACACAAGAAGAACTCGCGGGGATGGTCGGCGCGTCGCGTGAACGCGTCAACAAGGCGATCAGCAGTTTCATCCGCCTCGGCTGGATCGAACAGCACGAGCGTCGCTACAAGATCCTCCTGCGCGATCGCCTCGAACTTCGCGCGCGCTGATCAGCCGCCGGCCAACCAGTTCTTCGCGCGCTCGAAAGCATCTCGCGCGTCATCGGGCCGATGCGTCGGCCGTGAGGCGTCATGAGCGAATCCGTGCTCGGCCTGCGGATAGAACGCCACCGTCACGCCGGTCGAACGCAGATCCTCCACTTCGGGCCCGGGTGTCCACTGGTCGCCACCGCCGATCACGGCCAACACGTTTGATGCATAGGCGCGAGCCGCACCCGAGCCGCCGCGCTTCAGGATGTCGAGCGGGCTCTCATGGGTCTCGCTCTTCCAGGCCTCGGGTGTGGTGATCATTCCGTAGAACGACGCGATGCGGTCGAAGAGTGGCCGACCATCGCGTTCGAGTTGTGAAGCCTTGAAGCAATACATGCCGCCCATGCAGAAACCGATGAGGCCCACGGACGAGCACCCGGTTGCATCGGCCGCTTCCGCGAGATCGCGATACTTGTCGGTGTCGCGCAACTTCGGCACGGCGGCGAAGCGCGTGTCGGGGTTGGTACCGAGATCCGGAAAGTCGCGGGCCGGGAACGGCTCGATCGCCACCGTGGTCATCCCCCACTCCGATGCGAACCGACGCACGAGATCGTCGAACAGCGGGCGCATCCCCCAGATGTCGGGAATCACCACGAGCCCGCGTGTCGCACCAGCGACCCGCTCGATCTCGGCTTCGGTTCCGGACGGAAGAGTGATGCGCATGCGCCGATCATGTCACGGCCCGTCAACCGGTTCGATCATCTGCACGACGTCAATCACGGTTCCGCGATCGACCCACAATCCGCGTCCCACGGCATGAGCAACCATCGACTCGGGCACGGCGAAGAGGCCCAGGAGATCGGCGTCATCGTGAGCGCTTCGACCGAGCAACAGTCCCGATCGAACGCGCCGCACCACGTTCAGCCAATGATCCGGTCGGGCCCGCAAGGTAGCCGGGTCGACACTGGCCACGATCACGATCTCCCCGCGTAGAGCGCGATTGACCACCACCGGGTCGACATCCACCCGATCGGCATCATCGATCACCATCACGTCGCGGCCGAGATCGCGGCAGGCGTCGGCGATCCGACGCACCGCCCACGACCGGCCCGACCCGCGCGAACCGAGAACCGCGAACACACCTGAGGCCGCCATCGAATCGACCGGGGCGGGCATCGATTCGAGTCGTCGCGCCGTGATCGCGACGACCGATCGCGGTTCGAC
>JBEAXP010000093.1:0-20293 GCA_041159745.1 Actinomycetota bacterium
GGTGTAGGGCCAGTTGTAGAAGTGGCTGCCGTAGTAATGGGGCTTGAGAACCCACATGTGCGGGTGGGCGGTCGACTGGTCGAGACCGTCGCCGTACGCGGCCGCTTGCGCTTCGAGCATCATCTCGTTGAGTTCTTGAACACCGAGTGAACGGCGCTGACGGCGAGCGAACACTTCGGTCTCGAACAAGAAGCGGCTGTGGATGTCTACCACGACCTGGTTGGCGCCGAGGAGATCGACATCGAGCAGGCTCAGGCGTTCGTTCCCTGACAGACGGGCCAGGCCCGCCTCCACCATGAGTGTTTCGCAGAAGATGCTTGCGGTCTCGGCCAACGCCATCGGCAGCCGCTTCTGCAGAGGAGTGCGACCGGCCAACTGGGTGTTGTGGTACGCGTGCCCCAACTCGTGGGCGGTGGTCTGCGCCGACTCCACCGAACCGCTCCAGTTGAGGAGGATCAGCGATCGATCCTCGACGAATGGCATGCAGAAAGCGCCGCCCACTTTGCCGTCTCGCGGCGGTGCGTCGATCCATGATTCGGCGATGGCCCGATCGACCATGCCCGCGAGCTCGGCGCTGTACTGCCCGAACGCGCTCTTCACCAACTCGATCGACTCGTCCCAGCCGATCGAGTTCGACGACGTGGGCAGCGGAGCGACGAGGTCCCACCAAGGAAGGCCGTCACTGTGGCCATGGAGTCGAGCCTTGGTGCGCATCCAACGGCGGAAGTCGGGGAGCGAAGCACTGACCGCCGACTGCATCGCATCGAACGTGGCCCGGCTCACGCTGTTGGCGAACAGCGAAGCATCGAGTGGTGCGGCCCAGCGACGGCGGCGATTGACCGTGTTGGCTTCACCCTTGATCGCATTCATGGCGGCCGCACACGCGGTGGCCACCTGGGGCCAGGCCTCCATCTCGGCGTCGTAGGCGGCGCGACGCACCGTCGGATCGGGGCTGGTGGCCAAACCGCGAACGGCCGGCATCGGAAGACGGGTGCGACCGGAGGGAAGATCGACCTCGATCGACAACTGCGACGTGACGTCACCCTGCAGGCGACCCCACGCACCCGATCCGGTGGTGGCCAACTCGGCGTACAGGCCCTCTTCGATCTCCGACATCTGATGCTCGGCCCGTGCGGCCAAACGAGTGAGCGGACCGATGTGCTCGCGAACCTCGTGACTCACCGTGGCCAGAGCATCCGGATCGTGATGCGCGGCGAAGTCGGCCAGGCGCGCGAGCAACGGGCTGACGCGTGAACCGAGCACCTCGATTTCGGACAGCAGCGATTGGGCCGCTTCGTGTCGGGTGTCGGTGGACACCGTCGCGTACACGTAGGCCTCGAGAACTTCCATCTGCTCGACGGTGCTGTTGAGCGCCGCGATGGCCCGATCGGCCCGTTCACCGGTGGCCGAGTCGACCGACGGGGTCGAGCCTTCTGCGCCCCCTCGGATGTCGAGTTCGTCGTAGAGGGCTTCGAGGCGAGAGACCTCGGCACCCAACTGTTCGAGAGAGGCCACGAAGGTGCGGCTCGTGAGCGACTCGTGAACGTCGGTGACACTCCACGAGGGAAGGTTCTGCGTGTCGGTCATGGCGGATCCTCTCAGTGATGGTGATCGGAACTGGTCACTCGACGGCCGGCGCTTCCGAGCGAGACGTCACCCACGAAAGCCCGATCGGTTCGGTGGAGATGGAAGCCGAGGTTCTCGTACATCGCCACCGCCGCCCGATTCGCGGCGTCGACGAAGAGCATGGCGGTGGTGATGCCGCGTTCGGCGATGTTCTGTAGACCCGACACGGTGAGGCCGCGTCCGAGACTGCGGCCATGGAAGTCGGGATGCACCGCGATCACGTAGATCTCACCCATGGTCGGCTCGGTGTCCTGATGGATCTTGGTCCAGCAGAAACCCGCGAGTCGTCCGTCGATCTCGTGAAGAAGGAAGCCGGCCGGATCGAACCACGGCTGCGCCATGCGCGACGTCAGCGTGACGATGTCCCATCCGCCTTGTTCGGGGTGATGTGCGAACGCGGCATTGTTGACGTCGAGCCACGCCTGCTCGTCCTGACCCTTCACGAAAGGGCGCACGGTCACGGCAGCGGATTGGTCGGCCACGCTGAGGGGGAGTGAACGCCGCATCTGGTGCAATGTCCGTCCGGCCGTCAGCCCCACGGCCCGGGCGACTGCTTCGTGAGCGCTCGTGGGTTCGAACACCCACCAATGAACGTGTCCGCCGCCCGAGCGCGCGACCTCGTCGAGAGCCGCACCCAGCAATTCGGGTCCGATCACGTTCATCTCGTAGCGGTGATGCGGGTGCACGACGAGTTCGATGGAGTACGAACCATGGCCTCGACTCACTTGTGCGTACGCGACGGGATGGTCGTGACCGGGCTCCCAGGCCACGAAGCCGGCGAATCCCTCACGGCCGCCGTCCACCAAGTCGAGCCACAGGTGATCGGACAGCGGGCGGTGGCCGTCGGCGCGTTCGGCATCGCGGAGGAGATCGCGAACGATCGCGATGTCGTCGGGCTCCATCTGACGCTTGATGTCGAGGACCCGCATGGCCTCACCCTACCGTTCGACCCCTGAGTAGGGTTCGGGGAATGGCCGCAACGAAACGTCGTCCGAACGGCGCGGCCGATCGAACGGTGGAGGTGGCGCGTCGTCTCGCGCGGCTGTATCCCGAGGCGATCTGCGAACTCGACCACCGCAACGCGTACGAGTTGTTGGCGGCCACGATCCTGTCGGCGCAGTGCACCGACGCGCGGGTCAACATGGTCACGCCGTCGTTGTTCGCGAAGTATCCGTCGCCGTACGACTTGGCCGTGGCCGAACCGGCCGACGTCGAGACGATCATCCGCTCGACCGGCTTCTACCAGAACAAGACGAAGAGCCTCATCGGCATGGCCCAGGCTCTCGTCGAACGTTTCGACGGCGAGGTCCCGCACGATCTGGAGGATCTGGTCACCATTCCCGGCGTCGGCCGCAAGACCGGCAACGTCGTGCGCAGTGTCGTGTTCGACCTGCCCGGACTTCCGGTCGACACTCACGTCGGTCGACTCTCCCGACGCCTCGGACTCACGCGGCAGGACGATCCGGTGAAAGTGGAACTCGAACTCAATCGCTACCTGCCGGGTGAGGAGTGGGGTTCGTTCAGCCTGCGGCTCATCCTGCACGGCCGCCGGGTGTGCGACGCGCGCAAACCCAAGTGCGATGAATGCACTCTGGCCGACATCTGTCCGTCGGCCGGCAAGGCTCGCTGAGGTTCGCCCCGTTCGGAAGCGGTCAGCCCGCGATGCGGCTGGCCCGGGCCAAGGCGCGGTGGGCCGAACGCAACGCCCGCTCGGCTTCGTGAATGGCCGACATGAGGTCTTCGAGATTCTCTCCGAGGTGGGCCGAGCCGAGTTCGCGAACGCGATCGAAATAGCGATCGGTTCCTTCGGCCATCACGGCGAGTTCGGCGGCAATGGTGGAGAGTTCGCGCGGGGTCACGCGCCCACGCTAGGTCCCCGCACCGCGAACTCACTTCGACCCGTTCGGCCTGGTCGGTAGCCTCATGGCGTGACGCGCCTCCCCGTTCGCGACGACTTGAAGGCCCTCGAGGGCTATCACTCGCCCCAAGTCGACGTCCGCGTGCGCCTCAACACCAACGAGGCCCCGGTCGGCCCACCCGCCGAGTTCGAGCAGGCGCTGACTCGCGCCGTGGCCGACGTCGACTGGAATCGCTACCCCGACCGCGCCGCCACCGAACTGCGTCGCGCCATCGCCGCGCTGCACGGTGTCGACCCGTCGATGGTGTTCGTGGCCAACGGCAGCAACGAAGTGCTCCAGACGATCCTGCTCACTTTCGCCGGACCTGGCCGCACGGTGGCGACCTTCGAACCCACGTACCAGTTGCACGCCCACATCGCGCGCATCTCCGGCGCGACGGTCGTGGAGGGCGAGCGAGCGGCCGACTTCTCGCTCGATACGGCTGAAGTCCGCCGTGTGCTGGCCGCTCACGAACCGCACGTCACGTTCCTCTGCTCACCCAACAACCCCACGGGTGGCGTCGACGATGAAGCAACCATTCGCGAAGTGGCGTCGCTCGCTCCCGGTCTGGTCGTCGTCGACGAGGCCTACGGGCAGTTCGCGCCATGGAGCGCGATCGAACTCGTGTCCGACGATTCGTCGGTGGTCGTGGTTCGCACGTTCAGCAAGACCTGGAGCATGGCCGCGGCTCGACTCGGCTACGCGATCGCGCCGTCCTGGGTCGTGAGCGAGCTCGACAAGGTGGTTCTTCCGTATCACCTCGATGCGGTCAAACAGGCCGCCGGTGTCATCGCTCTTCGCTTCGTCGAGCCGATGAACGAGCGGGTCCGGGCCATCGTCGCCGAGCGCGAGCGTGTGGTGGCCGCGCTCCAGCGACTCGACGTCGACGTGTTCCCGAGCGGAGCCAACTTCGTGTTGTTCCGCCCGCGCGGTCGCGCCGGGCGGGCGGTGTGGCAGGGATTGCTCGATCGCAGCGTGCTCATCCGCGACTGCTCGGGTTGGCCGCGGCTGGCCGACTGCCTGCGCATCACCATCGGCACGCCCGACGAGAATTCGCTGTTCATCGCCGCCCTCACGGAGGTCCTGTCATGAGTGCCCCGCGCACCGCCACCCGTACCCGCACCACCGCCGAGACCTCGATCGAGTTGAGCATCGATCTCGACGGTCGCGGCACCACATCGGTCGACACCGGTATTCCGTTCTACGACCACATGCTCTCCCAGGTCGGCAAGCACGGCGGTTTCGATCTGACGATCGCGGCGCGAGGCGACCTCCACATCGACACGCACCACACCGTCGAGGACGTGGCCATCGCTCTCGGCGAAGCGTTCCGCGAGGCGCTGGGAGACAAGGCGGGCGTTCGTCGCTTCGCCAGCGGCCTGTATCCGCTCGACGAAGCGTTGTGCGAGATCGCCCTCGATCTGTCGGGCCGGCCCTTCGTGGTCTGGAACGTGCCGGTGCCCGACAGCCTCCCGCTCGGCACGCCTCCGTTCGATCCGCAACTGGCCGAACACGCCGTGTCGTCGTTCGCGACGGCCGCCGGCATCACTCTGCACGTCACGCTCAAGCGCGGTCGCAACGTGCACCACGTCATCGAGTGCATCTTCAAGGGCCTCGGACGCAGTCTGCGCGATGCGGTTCGCGTCGAAGGGGGAGGAGTTCCCTCCACCAAGGGAGTCCTGTGAGCGGTCCGTCGATCGCGGTCCTCGACTACGGCATCGGCAATCTCCGTTCGGCCGAGAAGGCCCTGCAACGAGTCGGCGGCGACGCGCGTCTCACCACTCGGTCGGCCGATGTGCGTTCCGCCGATGCCGTGGTGCTCCCGGGTGTCGGAGCCTTCGGGGCGTGCATGAACGCGTTGGACTCGTCGGGTTTGACCGGCTCGGTGCGCGACGCCGTCGAGTCCGGGCGACCCTTCCTCGGCATCTGCGTCGGTATGCAGATGCTGTTCTCGGCGAGCGACGAGGATCCCGCCGCGATCGGGCTCGGCATCGTTCCGGGTCGAGTGCGGTGGATCCCGGCCGGAGTGAAGCGTCCGCAGATGCAATGGAATCGCGTGAACGTTCACCGTTTCGGCGATCCGATGTTCGCGGGTCCCGAATGGGCCGACGAACCGTGGGTCTACTTCGTTCACTCGTTGCATGGCGTTCCCGACGATCCCGATGTCGTCGCGGCCACCTGCGAGTACGGCGGCACGCTCAACGCCGCGTTCCGCGCCCGAAACGTGTTCGCCACGCAATTCCATCCCGAGAAGTCGGGCTCGGCCGGTCTGGCCCTGTTGGCCAACTTCGTGGCGGTGGCGCGTGGGAGTTGAGCTGTATCCGGCGATCGACCTGCGCGGCGGCCGGGTCGTGCGGTTGTCGCAGGGCGACTATTCGCGTGAGACCGCCTACGGCGACGATCCGGTGAGCGTCGCCGACGGTTTCGCGGCGGCCGGTGCTCCGTGGGTGCACGTGGTCGACCTCGACGCCGCGCGTTCGGGTGATCCGGTGAATCGTCCGATCATCGCGACCATCGCGGCGCGGCTCGTCGGACGCGCGCGGCTGCAGACGGGCGGCGGGGTTCGCACGGTGGCCGATGCCGAAGCTCTGAGCGCCGCCGGAGTGTCGCGAGTCGTGATGGGCTCGGCGGCGGTGGCCGATCCGAACCTGGTGAGCACAATCGCCGACGTGATCGACGTGGCGGTCGGCCTCGACCATCGTTCCGGACGCGTGGCCGTCCACGGTTGGACCGAGGACTCGGGGGTGTCTCTCGACGACGCCCTCACCTGGTTTCCGCGCGCGGTGGCGTTCGTCATCACCGACATCGCCCGTGACGGGATGTTGAGCGGCCCCGACGTCGATGGCCTCGCGCACGCCATCGCCCGAACCTCGGTGCCGGTGATCGCGAGCGGTGGAGTCGCGTCGCTCGACGACGTGTCGACGTTGGCGGGTCTGGCCGGACTGGCCGGAATCATCACCGGTCGCGCGATCTACGAAGGGCGCTTCACCGTGCCGGAGGCGCTGGCTCGATTGAAGGCGCGGTCGTGAAGGTCGCGCGCGTCATTCCGTGCCTCGACGTGACCGCGGGTCGCGTGGTGAAGGGCACGAACTTCGTGAATCTCCGCGATGCGGGAGACCCGGTCGAGTTGGCGGCCCGTTACGACACCGAGGGTGCCGACGAACTCGTGTTCCTCGACATCACCGCATCGAGCGACGGCCGAGACACGATGGTCGACGTAGTGCGTCGAACGGCCGAGCAGGTGTTCATTCCGTTCACGGTGGGTGGAGGTATTCGCAGTGTCGACGACGCTCGCCGAATGCTGCGGGCCGGCGCCGACAAGGTGAGCGTCAACACCTCGGCCGTGCAGAATCCTCAGTTGATCTCGGAGATCGCTGCCGAGTTCGGAGCGCAATGCGTGGTGTGCGCGATCGACGCGAAGCGCCGTGCCGACGGTTCGTTCGAAGTGTTCCTGCACGGCGGCCGCACGCCCACCGACATCGACGCGGTCGAGTGGGCCGGTCGTGCGGCGGGGCTCGGGGCCGGCGAGATCCTCCTCACGTCGATGGACCGTGACGGCACCAAGGAGGGATTCGACCTCACGCTCACTCGTCGTGTCAGTGAGGCGGTGGGAGTTCCGGTGATCGCTTCGGGCGGTGTCGGAAATCTTCAGCATCTGGTCGACGGCGTCACCCGCGGCGGAGCCGACGCCGTCCTGGCCGCGTCGATCTTCCACTTCGGCGAATTCACGGTGGCCGAGGCCAAGTCGGCCATGGCGGCGGCCGGCATCGTCGTGCGCCCGGTGCGCTGAATGATCACCGTCATCGACGGCGGACTCTCGACGGCACTCGCCGAACTCGGGGTCGACACCAGCGGTGGTTGGTGGACGGCCGATGCGTTGCGAACGGCTCCGGACGTTCTCGAAGCGGCTCATCGCGCTTTCGTCGCCGCCGGCGCGCGGGTCGTCACCAGCGCGAGCTATCAGTGTCCGTCGCACGAACACGAAGCGTTGCGCGCGTCGACGGCCATCGCGCGTCGGGCCGCGGGCGACGATGCCCGGGTGGCCGCTTCCATCGGCCCGTTCGGCGCCTGGTTGGCCGACGGCAGCGAATACACCGGGCGGTACGACGTTCCACTCGAAGTGATGCGCTCGCGCCACACCGAACGCATTCGCGTCCTCACCGGTACGAACGTCGACCTGTTCGCCGTGGAGACGCAGCCGCGAGCCGACGAAGCCGAGATGATCGCCGAGATCCTCGTGGACCACGGCGCTCCGCCGGCCTGGTTCTCGTTCGGGTGCCGCGACGGATCGACCACCTACGGCGGAGACGACGTTCTCGATGCGGTGCGTCGGATCGCCGATTACCCGGACCTCGTCGCAGTGGGAGTCAATTGCGGGTCACCCGACGTGGTCGACGCCGTCGTCTCCTCGCTCGCTCCGCTCGGCCTGCCGATGGTGGCCTACCCGAATCACGGCCGCTCGTGGGATGCCTCGGCTCGCGCGTGGACGGGTGAAGCGGCGGATCTCGCCGACGAGGCGCGGCTCGGCCGATGGCAGCGGGCCGGTGTCACGATGGTGGGTGGATGCTGCGGTGTCGGGCCGGCCGAACTCGAACGACTCGCGCGATCGTGCGCCGTTCTCGGCTGACGTTCGTCGCGAGGTCCGAACGTAGTGTGCGGGTATGAGCACACCGACGTCCCTCGTACCGAATCCGAAGATGGAGTACCGCCGCCTGGGTGGCACCGGTCTCCAGGTCTCCGTTCTGTCGTTCGGTTCGTGGGTCACGTTCGACAATCAATTGAAGGACGACGCCGCGCTGGCGTGCATGCAGGCCGCCTGGGAAGCCGGTTGCAATTTCTTCGACAATGCCGAGGCCTACGCCGCTGGCCAGAGCGAAGCGATCATGGGCCGGGTCATCCGCGAGTTGGGCTGGAAACGGCATCACTACGTGCTCTCCACCAAGGTCTTCTGGGGCATCGACGGCCAGATCCCGAATCTCCACAACACGCTCAACCGGAAATACCTGCACCACTCCATCGAGGGCTGTCTCGATCGCCTGCAGGTCGACTTCGTCGACATCTTGTTCTGTCACCGACCCGATCCGCGCACGCCGCTCGAAGAGACGGTCTGGGCGATGAGCGACCTCGTCGATCGCGGCAAGGTTCTCTACTGGGGCACCAGCGAGTGGTCGGCCGATGAGATTCGCGGGGCGTGGGAGATCGCCGAGCGGCACCACTTGCACAAGCCGGTCACCGAGCAGCCGCAGTACAACATGCTCGAGCGTCGTCGGGTCGAGACCGAGTACAAGCGCCTGTACGAGGACATCGGACTCGGAACGACCATCTGGAGTCCGCTGGCGTCAGGCTTGCTCACCGGCAAGTACCTCGAGGGCATTCCGGCCGACTCGCGCGGCGCTCTGCCCGGTTACGGATTCCTGAAGAATCGTCTCACCGATGAAGCGGCTCTGGCCAAGGTGCGCCGTCTCGTGCCGATCGCCGATTCACTCGGCTGCACGTTGGCTCAGTTGGCGTTGGCCTGGTGCACCAAGTTCCCGGGTGTCTCGACGGTGATCACCGGAGCCAGTCGTCAGTCACAGGTGACCGAGAACTTCGCCGCGCTCGACGTGATTCCCTTGCTCACCGACGAGGTGATGCAGCGAATCGACGCCGCTCTCACCGCGAAGTGAGCCACCGGGCCGCGGCATCGGCCACGGCACGAGTGCGTCCGGCCAGGAAATGATCGCCGCTCGCGATCGTCTCGAACGTGGCGTTCGTCCACGCACCGACGATCGGCTCAGCGGCCGATGACGGTGTGAACTGGTCGTGTTCGGCGGCCAGGATCAACTTCGGGCGCGGATCGCGGGCGGCGAGCACATCGCTGCGCATGGCCGTGAGTGGCGGGGCGACGGCGATCCAACCCGATACACGCGGTTCGATCACGTCGAGGGCGACGATCGAACCGAACGAATAGCCGGCCACCCAGATGTCGTCGTGCAGACCCGACAGGAAGTCGACCGCGGCCGCCACGTCGAGGCGTTCGGCTTCGCCGCCGTCGTGTTCGCCCGAACTGTTGCCGACACCGCGGAAGTCGAAACGAAGGCAGTGGAAACCGACCCGTGGGAGAGCGTCGAACAGGGCGCCGACCACTGGGTTGAACCGGTCGCCGCCGTACAGCGGATGGGGATGGGCGATCGCAACCGCTCCGCGCACCGGCTGATCGGTGGACGCCGTGACGACGTCGGCCTCCAGTTCTTGGTGATCGATCGTGGTGAGAGTCACGGTGCGGTTCGACACGGGAACGACGGTACCGTGACCGTCGTGGCCAAGGATCACGTCGAGGACGACAAGCTCCCCATCAAGATGCTCAACGACCGCCTCTTGGTGCGGATCCCCGACAAGGAAGGGGAGCGGCGGAGCAGCGGCGGCATCCTCATTCCGGCCACGGCGCAACTGTCCAAGCGACTGGTGTGGGCCGAGGTCGTGGCGCTCGGGCAGAACGTCCGGAGCGCCGAGGTGGGCGACCGGGTGCTCTTCAGCCCCGAAGACCGGTACGAGGTCGAGGTTCAGGGAGCCGACTACATCATGTTGCGCGAACGCGACCTGCACGCCGTGGCGGCCAGTCGAATCGAGTCGCACACCGGCCTGTACCTCTGAGAGGCTGACTCGATGATTCGCGCGACCGCCGAACAGCTCGCCGCCGTCAAGTACGACGCCAACGGTCTCGTCCCCGCCATCGCCCAGGACATCAACACGGGTGAGGTGCTGATGATGGCGTGGATGAACTCCGAGAGTCTCGCCCTCACCTTCGCCGAAGGACGCATGGTGTACTGGAGCCGCAGTCGCCGCGAGCTGTGGCGCAAGGGCGACACCAGCGGCGATCGCCAGTTCGTTCGCGAGGCCTACTACGACTGCGACGGCGACACTCTTCTCTTCAAGGTCGAGCAAGAAGGAAAGGGTGCGTGTCATACCGGTGCCCGCACCTGTTTCTTCTCGGTGTTCGGCGAGCAGTGAGCGACCTCGCGATCCACCCCACCCGCGAGGAGTTCCGCTCGCTCGCCGCGGCTCACACGGTCGTGCCGGTGTGGGTCGAGATTCTCGCCGATCTCGAAACACCGGTCGCCGCCTTCGCCAAACTCGTCGGCGCCGACGAGAGCGGCTTTTTGCTCGAGTCGGTCGAACATGGCGAACGATGGAGCCGCTTCTCGTTCGTGGGTCGTCGCCCGCGGGCCACGCTCACCTCGTTCGGTCATCGTGTCGAAGTGAGCGGAGAGGTTCCGGCGTCCGTGCCGCGCGACCGGGGCATGCTCGCCGCTCTCGACGAACTCCTGCGCCTGTACCGCAGCCCCGTCATTCCCGATCTGCCGCCGTTGCAGGGTGGCGTCATGGGTTATCTCGGCTACGACATCGTGCGCGAGGTCGAACATCTGCCCGATCCGCCCACCGACGACCGCGGTCTGCCCGATGCGGTGGTGAGCGTGATCGGTTCGCTCGCCGCATTCGACCACTGGCGTCAGCGGGTGTTCCTCATCGAGAGCGTGCCGGTCATGGGGGTGGGCGACCTCGATGCCGCGTACGACGCGGCGGCCGCTCGAGCACTTCAGTCGGTCGCCGATCTGGCTCAACCTCTGCCGTATTCACCGGTCGAGCCGCCCACGCGTGGCGACGAGTTGCCGGTGGCCGTGTCGACGATGGGCGGCGGGCGGTACCAGCAGGCCGTCGAGACGGCCAAGGAGTACATCCGGTCGGGCGACATCTTCCAAGTCGTGTTGTCGCAGCGCTTCGAGATCCAGCTCGACGCCGATGCGTACGACTTCTATCGCGTCCTGCGCCAGGTCAATCCCAGCCCGTACATGTACTTCCTTCGTCAACCCGAGGTGACGATCGTCGGCAGTTCGCCCGAGCCGATGGTTCAACTCATCGGCGACCGCGTGATCAGCCGACCGATCGCCGGAACGCGCAAACGCGGACAGAACGACGAACACGATCGACGTCTGGCCGCAGAACTCCGTGAAAACCCGAAGGAAGTCGCCGAGCACGTGATGCTGGTCGACCTGGCGCGCAACGACGTGGGCCGAGTGGCCCGTTTCGGTTCGGTCAAGGTCGACGAGCTGATGACACTCGAGCGGTACAGCCATGTCATGCACCTCACCTCACAAGTGAGTGGGGCGTTGGTCGACGGACGTTCGGCGGTCGACGTTCTGCGCGCCACGTTGCCGGCCGGCACCGTGAGCGGGGCACCCAAGGTGCGGGCCATGGAGATCATCGACGAACTCGAACCGGTGAAGCGCGGTCCGTACGCGGGAGTGGTCGGCTATCTCGACTTCAGCGGAAACCTCGACACCGCGATCGCGATTCGCACGATGTTCATCGGGCCGAAGGCCGCGTACCTGCAGGCGGGGGCCGGAATCGTCGCCGACAGCGATCCCGACGACGAGGATCTCGAGTGCCGCAACAAGGCGGCGGCCTTGCTGGCCGCGGTCCCGGCGGCCCGTCGCATGACTCGCCGCCGACGAGACGGAGGCACGAGCGCATGATCGTGGTCGACCTACCTCGTGAGGCCCTGCTCGTCTCCGGACGCGACGCCGGCTCGTATCTGCACTCCCAGTTGAGCAACGACATCGCGTCGTTGGCCGTCGGCGCATCGACGCAGTCGCTCGTTCTCGAGCCCACCGGCCGAGTGGTCGCCCTCGTTCGGGTCACCCGTCGGGCCGACACCGAGTTCGTTGTCGATCTCGCGCCCGGGTTCCTCGACGTCGTGGTCGCCCGACTGGCCAAGTTCAAGATTCGCGTGCAGGCCGACATCTCGCCTCTGCCGGTTCATTGCGTCGCATTGCGGGCCGCTTCGTCCCTCGACCCGGCGAGCGTCACGTCGACCCCGACGGGGGGTGAGGGTCGGAAGGTCCTCGTTCTCCCGGCCTGGTGGTGCGACGGTCGTGCGTTCGACCTGTTGTCAACCGAACCGATCGCGATCGAGCGACGAGGCTCACTCGACGACTACGAAGAGAGTCGTGTCGCCGCGACCTGGCCCGAAATGGGCTCGGAGATCGTTCCCGGCGACACGCTGCCGGCGGCCACCGGTGTCGTGTCGGCGACCGTGAGTTTCTCGAAAGGCTGCTACCCGGGACAGGAACTCGTCGAGCGCATGGACAGCCGCGGGTCCACGGCGCCGCGGACGTTGCGTTCGGTCGTGGTGCCGATCGGCAGTCGAGTCGGCGACCCGTTCGTGATCGATGGCGAGGCTGTCGGCACGATCACCTCGGTGAGCGGCGATCGTGCGTTGGCGTTCGTGAAGCGCGACGTCGACGTCTGAACCGGATCACTCGGCGCGCACGAGGCGCTGAATCAGCGTGCGAATCTCGGCGCGTTCGCGCACACGCTGGAACTCCGAGTCGTTGAGGAGTGCCGAGAGCAACAACGTTTCGTCGGCGTCGTCACGAGCCGCGCCGTGGGCGGCCACGGTCAGCCACTGAGCGGCGGCATCATCGTGTCCTTCGAGGCCGAGGCAGCCGGCGACGAGCACGGCCAGATTGGTGGATGGGTGCGCTCGGAAGCACTCCGATCCGTACGAGGCGCCGTGGGCGTAGCGGCCGGCTCTCTTCAGGGCCCACACCATGGTGTTCTGGCTCAACTCCGGATGGTCGCGTTGCGGAGTGGGAAGCGGAATCGGGAGCAGATCGATCAGGGGGTCGAGGAGATCGGGGGTCGCGGCGTGCGGGGGAGCCCACACTCGCGAACGTCCGGTGGAATCGGTGAGGTCGTCGATGATGATGCGCCGAACGTCGTCCGTGCTCTTGCTGTCCTGGGTGAGTGCTTGGTGCGCTTCCCACCACGGCGACAGCGAGTGTCCGGGCGGCAGCAACCCGGGTCGGCCGGTGAACCAGGCTTCGTCCTCGGCCGCGGCCGCGGCGCGGGCGGCCACGAGAGGATTGCGCGACGCGCGAGGACGACTCTGCATCGACAACAACTGCATCTGGATCACGAGAAGGATGGCCGCGAATGACGACAGCGGTCGAAGGTCTTCCACGACGAGCATGCCGACGAAGATGCCGGCGGTGACCGGAACGCTCAGCCGGATCATGATCGCGCGACCACGTCCGGGCCGGAACAGGTCGACCGCTTCGGCGGCGATGTTGCCACCGTCGAGAGGCATCACCGGGATGAGATTGAACACGCCAATGATCGGTCCGGCCCACCAGATCGCGAGTGAGTACTCGTTCGCGGCGAAGTCGCGATGGTCGAGCGGATTCACTCCCAGCACGAGAAGTGCGGCGAGGCCGAGGATGATCTGGGTGGCCGGACCGGCCAGAGCGATCCCGGCCCGCTCGGCCCGGGTGAGGACACGCGTGGGAGTGAACGACGCGTAGCCGGCGAGGAAGTCGAGCGAGATTCTCGCGGAGGCGCCGGTTCGCCGGGCCGCCACCGCATGACCGAGTTCGTGCGCGATCGTGAAGACCGCGACCGAGCCCGCGAGCCAGGTTCCGAGCGGAACTCCGTTCAGGAACACGATCAGCAACAAGAACACGAGAAATCCGGGCCGAATCTGGATCGGAAAGCCCAGGATCTTCATCTCTCGAATGCTAGGTGAGCGAACCCGAACCCTAAACTCGCACCTCGTGCCGTACGTCTACTCCTTCGATCACAAACACCGTCGTCCTCCCATGCAGATGAAAGATCTGCTCGGTGGCAAGGGCGCCAACCTCGCCGAGATGACGAGTGTCCTCAAGCTTCCGGTTCCGGCCGGATTCACGATCTCCACCGACGCGTGTCGCGCGTACATGCACGGCGGATGGCCGAAGGGACTCGACGCCGAGATC
This sequence comes from Actinomycetota bacterium, assembly GCA_041159745.1. Lineage (GTDB taxonomy): Bacteria > Actinomycetota > Acidimicrobiia > Acidimicrobiales > Ilumatobacteraceae > Casp-actino8. The sequence continues at coordinate 14,318 of JBEAXP010000093.1, forward strand.
AAGACGCAGGTCGCCAAGCTCGAGAAGGCGATGAAGCGCAAGCTCGGCGACGCGAAGGATCCGCTGCTCGTGAGCGTGCGCTCGGGCGCGAAGTTCTCGATGCCCGGAATGATGGACACGGTCCTGAACCTCGGTCTCAACGACCAGAGCGTCAAGGGTCTGGCCGCCGTCACCAACAACGAGCGGTTCGCGTACGACTCGTATCGCCGATTCATCTCGATGTACGGCCGTATCGTCCTCGGCATCGATGGGGCGCTCTTCGAGCATCCGCTCGAGCACGCCAAGCAGGCGGCGGGCGTCAAGTCGGACGCCGAGCTCTCGCCGGCCGTTCTGAAGACGCTGTGCTCCGAGTACCTCGAAGTGGTCAAGCGGGTCACCGGCAAGCCCTTCCCGCAGAAGCCCGACGCTCAGCTGCGTGGTGCGGTCGAAGCGGTGTTCAAGAGCTGGAACGGAGCGCGGGCCATCGCGTACCGCGTGCGCGAGAAGATCTCGCACGATCTCGGCACCGCCGTGAACGTGCAGTCCATGGTGTTCGGCAACCGCGACGACAACTCCGGTACCGGCGTGGGCTTCACCCGCAACGCCGCCACCGGCGACAACCACCCCTATGGCGACTTCCTCGTGAACGCGCAGGGCGAGGACGTCGTGGCCGGTATTCGCAACACCGAGGACCTCGACGCGCTCAAGGCTCAGTTCCCCAAGATCCACAAGGAACTCCTGGCGATCTTCTCGCGTCTCGAGGCGCACTATAAGGACATGTGCGACACCGAGTTCACGATCGAACAGGGCAAGTTGTGGATGCTCCAAACACGCGTGGGCAAGCGCACCGGAGCGGCCGCCCTCAAGATGGCCGTCGACATGACGAAGGGAACGAAGGGCCCGAAGGGCGTCTGGAAGATCTCCAAGACCGAGGCCATCTCGCGCGTTTCGGCCGAACACCTCGATCAGGTTCTGCACCCGCAGTTCGAGGGCGGCAAGAACAAGGTGATCGCCAAGGGCTTGGCCGCATCACCCGGCGCCGCCGTGGGCAAGGTGTACTTCACCGCCGACGATGCCGCCGACGCCGCCGATCGCGGCGAGAAGGTCGTGCTCGTTCGCAACGAAACGAGCCCCGAAGACGTGCACGGAATGATGGTGTCGCAGGGCATCCTCACCGCCCGCGGCGGACTCGTCAGCCATGCCGCCGTGGTGGCTCGTGGTTGGGGAACCCCGGCCGTGGTGGGCGCCGAAGCCGTCAAGATCGAAGGCAAGCAGTTCACCGTGGGCGACGTGGTGGTGCGCGAAGGCGACATCATCTCGCTCGACGGAACCACGGGTGAAGTGGTTCTCGGCGAGGTGAAGTTGTCGGCGGCCAAGCCGCCCAAGGAGTTCGACATCATCCTCAAGTGGGCCGACGAGATCCGCAAGGGCAAGTTGGCGGTGCGCGCCAACGCCGACACCGGTGAAGACGCCGACAACGCGCGCAAGTTGGGCGCCGAGGGCATCGGTCTGTGCCGCACCGAGCACATGTTCCTCGCGCCCGATCGCTTGCCGGTCGTCCGTCGCATGATCCTGGCCAACACCCCGGCCGAAGAAGCGGCCGCACTCGAGGAGTTGCGCCGTGTTCAGAAGCTCGACTTCGTGGAGATCCTGAAGGCGATGGACGGCCTGCCCGTCACCGTGCGACTCCTCGACCCGCCGTTGCACGAGTTCCTTCCGCGCGTCGACGAACTCGAGATCAAGCGCGCCGAGCACGGTCTGTCGCCCGAAGAAGAGCGTTTGCTCTCGGTCGCCAAGGAGTGGGCCGAGTTCAACCCGATGCTCGGAACGCGCGGAGTTCGTCTCGGCGTGGTCAAGCCGGGCCTCTACGCCATGCAGGTTCGTGCACTTCTCGAAGCCGCCGCCGAGCGCGCGGCCAAGGGCGGCAAGCCGATCGTCGAAGTGATGATTCCGCTCACCGTCACGCGCGAGGAGCTCGCACTCGCCCGCTCGTGGGTGGTCGAAGGCATCGCCGAGGCCACCAAGAAGCAGGCGAAGAAGCCCAAGGTTTCGATCGGAACGATGATCGAGACCCCGCGGGCCGCGTTGCGTGCCGACGAATTGTCGGAAGAGGCCGACTTCTTCAGCTTCGGCACCAACGACCTCACTCAGATGACCTTCGGATTCAGCCGCGACGACGTGGAGAGCCGCATGATGCCGGCTTACCTCGAAGGTGGCCTGCTCAAGCGGAATCCGTTCGAAACGATCGACCAGAACGGTGTCGGCGAATTGGTCCGCATCGCGTCGGATCGAGGCCGCAAGGCCAAGCCCGGCATCAAGCTCGGAGTTTGCGGCGAACACGGCGGCGACCCCGAGTCGATCGACTTCTTCTACCGAGTGGGCCTCGATTACGTGTCGTGCTCGCCGTTCCGTGTTCCGATCGCCCGTTTGTCGGCGGCTCAGGCCGTGATCGCGGGTCAAGGTGGTAAGAAGTCGGAGACGAAGTAGCAGTTGACGCCCGAGGGCGCCAGAAGGAGTGACCATGCAGGTTCAGACTCGACTGGGTCCCGCGTTCGCTGTGGCCCGAATCCAACTCGACCCGAACGAGACGGTTCGCGTCGAAAGCGGAGCAATGATGGCGATGTCGGCCGGAGTCACCCTCCAGTCGAAGGCGGAAGGTGGAGTTCTCAAGAGCCTCAAGCGTGCGGCGCTGGGAGGGGAGAGTTTCTTCGTCAGTTCCTACACGGCTCCGGCCAATGGGGGTTTCGTCGATGTGGCGTCCCGCTTGGCGGGCGATGTCGTCGTGATGGACGTGACTCCGACGACGCCTTTGTTCATATCGAAGGGCTCATGGTTGGCCAATGATCCGAATGTCGAGATCAACACGCAGTGGGGTGGGTTCAAGAATCTTTTCGGCTCGGAGGGCGGTTTCATCCTGCGGGCCGAAGGTGCTGGACCAGTCGTCTTCTCGTGTTACGGCGCACTGGAGGTGTGGAATCTCGGCGCGGGCGAGACCATTTCGGTCGACACGGGACACATGGTCGCCTACGAGAGCACCGTCAACATGAGCATTCGCCAGGCTTCGGGTGGAGTGGTTCAGACGTTCAAGAGCGGCGAAGGTCTGATCTTCGACTTCACCGGACCGGGACGCGTATGGACCCAGACTCGAAACCCGAACGAGTTCTTGGGTTGGATCCAGGCAGCGCTCGGGCCGTCGAGTGGGAACAGCGGAGGCATCGGCGGCCTCTTCACCCGAAGTTGAATCCGTTGGCTGGCGCTCTGTCACACGTCTTCGTGCGGGCCGAGTCGTCGAAGTCGAACTTCGTCGATCTATCGGTTCCCGGCTGGGCCTGGATCGCGCTCATCGCCTTCATCGGGGTTCTCCTGATGGTCGACATCCTGGTGATTCATCGCAACGCCCACGAGGTCCACATTCGCGAGGCGGCGATCGAGAGCACGGTGTGGATCTCTCTCGGTGTGGCGTTCACCGCGGTCATCGCCATCGCCTTCGGGGGAGCGGCGTCGGGCGAGTACATCAGCGGCTATCTCATCGAGAAGAGCCTCAGCGTCGACAACGTCTTCGTCTGGGCTCTGATTCTCAGTTACTTCAAGATTCCGCCCAAACTTCAACATCGCGTTCTTTTCTGGGGAATCTTCGGCGCCCTGGCCATGCGGGCCATCTTCATCTTCGCCGGAGTCGCCCTCATCGAGAAGTTCGACTGGGTTCTGTACGTGTTCGGTGCGTTCCTCTTGTTCACCGCCATCAAGTTGGTGGTGGAGGACGAGGAGGAGATCGATCCGGCCTCGGGTCGCTTCTACAAACTCATCAACAAGGTCGTGCACACGTCACCCAACTTCGACGGCCAGAAGCTGTTCACTCGCGAGAACGGCCGCCGGGTCGCCACGCCGCTCTTCGCGGTTCTCCTCCTCATCGAGTTCACCGACGTTCTCTTCGCGGTCGACTCGGTTCCGGCGGTTCTGGCGGTTAGTCGCGAGCAGTTCATCGTCTTCTCGTCGAATGCCTTCGCGATCCTCGGCCTGCGCGCCCTCTACTTCTTGTTGGCCGATGCCCACGCTCGCTTCAGCTATCTGAAGGAAGGACTGGCGATCATCCTCGCGTTCGTCGGCGTGAAGATGATCATCCATGGCTGGTACCACATCCCCACCTGGCTGTCGCTCGTGGTGATCACCATCGTGATCGCCGCGGCCATCGGTTTCTCGCTCAAGGCCGATCGCGTGCCGGCGCCTCACCACGAGAATCCGCCACCCTTAGACGAGCGTTAGCCTTCGCCCATGGCGATCGTCGAGGACGACATCGAGAGAGTGCGGGCGGCCACGTCCATCGTCGAAGTCGTTCAGCAGTCCGTCGCCTTGCGCCGCGTGGGCCGCAACTGGGTCGGCCTGTGTCCCTTCCACGCCGAGAAGAGCGGCTCGTTCAACGTTCGCGAAGACACCGGTCGATACAAGTGCTTCGGCTGCCAGGCCGCCGGCGACGTGTTCAAGTTCGTGCAGGAGATCGACCATGTCGACTTCGTGCAGGCCGTCGAGAAGCTGGCCTCCCGCTCGGGGATCACTCTCCACTACACGACGGGCGGCGAAGGCAAGGATCGCCAGCGACGCAAGAAGTTGGTGGAGGCTCTCGATGCCGCGGTCGAGTGGTACCACCAGCGGCTGCTCACGGCTCCGGACGCCCGTGCCGCGCGCGACTACTTGCGCCAACGGGGTTTGTCGGGCGACGTGGCCCGACAGTTCCGCCTCGGCTGGGCCCCCGACGACTGGGATCTGCTGAGTTCGCACTTGCGCGGCGAGGGTTTCGCCGCCGACGTTCTCAACGACACCGGTTTGGCCTTCGCCAATCGAACCGGCCGACTCCAGGACGCGTTCCGGGCTCGCGTGATGTTCCCAATCTTCACCGACACCGGCGAACCGGTCGCCTTCGGAGGCCGCATCCTTCCCGGTAGCAGCGATCCGGCGAAGTACAAGAACTCGCCCGAGACGAAGGTGTACTTCAAGTCGAAAACTCTGTACGGCCTCAACTGGGCCAAGGCCGACGTGGTGAAGCACGACCAAGTCGTGGTGTGCGAGGGCTACACCGACGTGATCGGCTTCCATCGCTCGGGAGTCACGCGGGCGGTGGCCACTTGCGGAACCGCGCTGACCGAAGAGCACGTCCGCATCCTCAAGCGGTTCGCCAGCCGGGTGGTGCTGGCGTTCGATGCCGACGCGGCGGGTCAGGGTGCGGCCGAGAAGTTCTACGAGTGGGAGAAGAAGTACCAGGTGCAGGTGTCGGTGGCCCGTTTCCCCGACGGCAAGGACCCGGGTGATCTGGCCCTCACCGATCCCGAATCGCTGGCCGTGGCCGTCGACGAGGCCATGCCGTTCCTCGGCTTCCGAGTCAATCGAGTGGTGACGAGTGCACCGCTGCGCAGCCCCGAGGATCGCGCCCGGGTCGCGTCACGGGCTCTCGCCGTCATCAACGAGCATCCCGATGTGAACGTGCGCAAGCTCTACGCCGGGGAGGTCGCGGCGCGGGTGGGTCTGCCGGTCGCCGACCTGGCGCGTCAGGCCGAGACCCGTCGCGTGGTCGCGGTGTCCGACGAGCCGACGAATCAACCCGCGGCCGCTCCGGTTCCCGAGTTCAACGCCGAGTTCGCCGCCATCTCGCTGCTGCTGCAGCAGTGGGACGACATCGCTCCCTGGTTGATCGCCGATCTGTTCGCATCCGATGCGGCGCGCCGAGCCTTCGAAGTTCTCGGTCGGGCCTCCGAAGCCGACGCGGGCCTTCTCATCAACAACGCGATGGACCTCGCCGATCCGGAGGTACGCGAACTCCTGGAGCGGGCGGCCGTCGCCGACATCGACGTGACTCCGGCTCTTGTCGCGTTCGATCTCATCGCCGTCGCCGTGCGCCGCACACTGGCCCAACGCACCCGGCTCACCGATCCCGACGAGATCCGCGCCGACCGCGACGCCCGCCAGAAACTCGAGGAGATCGACTCCGAACGCACCGCTCAGGGG
>JBEAXP010000094.1:0-7901 GCA_041159745.1 Actinomycetota bacterium
ACTACTCGATCGTCAAGCCCGAGTGGTTCGTGCCGGTGCACGGCGAATACCGACACCTGGTGGCCAACGCGCGTCTGGGCGAGTTGATGGGCATTCCGCGTTCGAATGTTCTGATGTGCGAGGACGGCGACGTGATCGAGCTGTCCGACGAAGGTTTGAATCTGGCCGGTCGTGTTCCGGCGGGTTATCTGTACGTCGACGGGATCGTGGGCGACGTGAGCCATGGGGTGCTCCGTGATCGACGCGTGTTGGCCGAAGAAGGTGTGGTGGTGGTCGTGGTGACCGTCGACATCGAGAGCGGAAAGGTGCTCACCGGCCCGGAGATCATCACGCGCGGATGGGTGTACGCGCCCGAAGCCGAAGATCTGCTCGACGAAGCGTGCGACACGGTGGCGGCCGCCGTCGAAAAGGCTCTGGCCGAAGGAGTGCGCGACCCCGAAGGCCTCGAACGCGACGTGCGACGAGCAGCCGGACGTTTCGTGAACGAGCGAACCAAGCGTCGACCGATGATCGTTCCGGTGGTGATGGAAGCCTGACATTCCCGGGGCGCGGCGCACCCCGTTGGTAGCGTTCGGGTGTGGCTGCGAAGAAACAGAGTGCTGGTCGAGCTTCGTCTCGATCCGGGAAAGCACCTGGTCGCGCGCCATCCGTCGACAACCCCACCACGGGATCTCCGCGACCGAAGCGCAGTTCGGGCGAGGTGCGCACCGCCATCTCGGGACGCGAGCACGAGTTGGCCGCCATCGCCGCCTTCGCCGTGGGACTGCTGATCGCTCTCGCGGTGTACTTCAAGTTGGCCGGACCGGTGGGTCGCGGCGCCGATGACGCTCTGGGTGCCGTCATGGGCTGGGGTCGCTATTTGCTGCCTTTCGTGGCGGCCGCGATCGGCGTGGCCCTCCTGAGGGGCGATTCGACGCCGAGCGGAATGAAGTTCGCACTCGGGTGGGGTGGCGTCGGCATCGCCGCTCTCGGCCTCCTGCACGTGTTCCGCGGTCCCGATGGCTACACCGGTCTCGACGAGTTGTCGCGCGCTGGCGGCTGGATCGGTGCGCTGTTCGGCCAGACACTCGACTCGTTGCTCGGCACGGTCGGGGCGACACTCGTGCTGGTGGCCGTCGGCCTCGGTGGCGCCTTGCTCATCACCACCTTGTCCATCATCGGTGCCTACGGAACCGTGCGCGAACTTCTCGCGCGACTGTTCGGTCGACTGCGCGACGGCGTGCGGGCGGCCGCCGACGATCTCGGGTCGCTGCGCTCCGATCGCGAGGCCGACGCGACCGGCCCGGGAGTGGTGGTCGAACCCGGATTCGCGCCGCTGATTCCGGCCCCGGTCGACGACACCGGAGACGATGACGATTCCGAAGAGCTCGACGATGACGCCGACGAGCCGGACCCGACGCCGGTACCGACCGCGCGGCGAGTGCGCAAACCGTCGTTGCCGCCGATCGACCCGTCGATCCCGGTGAAGCAAGCCGAACTCGACGTGAAGGTCGCTCAGCCGCGGGGCGACTGGGAGTTGCCGCCGGCTTCGTACCTCGTGCGCACCGGAGCGCAATCGGTCGACGAGGCCGAGATCGATCGGCGCGGACGCATCCTCGAGGAATCGCTGTCGTCGCACGGTGTCGAGGTGAAGTTGGTGGGTCGAACCATCGGCCCCACGGTCACGCGCTACGAACTCGAACTCGGACCGGGCGTGAAAGTCGCTCGCGTCACGAGTCTGCAGAAGGACATCGCCTATTCGCTGGCCGCGGTCGACGTGCGCATCCTGGCCCCGATCCCGGGCCGCTCGGCCATCGGAATCGAAGTGCCCAACTCGTCGCGGCAACTCGTCGCACTGGGCGACCTCATGGCCTCGGCCGAGGCGAAGGCGGCCAGCCATCCGCTCGACGTGGCCATCGGCAAGGACATCTCGGGACGTTCGGTGTTCCTGAACCTCGCGACCACTCCGCACCTGCTGATCGCCGGCGCGACCGGCGCCGGCAAATCGAGCGGAATCAACTGCATCATCACGTCGTTGCTCATGCGCACCACACCCGATCAGGTGAAGCTCATCCTGGTCGACCCCAAACAGGTGGAGATGGGCCAGTACGCACGTCTGCCGCATCTGCTCACGCAGCCGGTGAACAACCCTCGCAAGGCGGCCAACGCTTTGTCGTGGGCCGTGCGCGAGATGGAGAAGCGCTACGACATTCTCTACGAGATGGGTTACCGCGACATCACCGGCTACAACGCGGCCTTCGATCGCGGCGAGATCACTCCCGAACCCGGCTCCGATCGCGTGCTCGAGCGCATGAAGTACATCGTCGTGGTGGTCGACGAGTTGAACGACCTGATGATGGTGGCCGCCCGTGACGTCGAAGAGAGCATCACGCGCATCGCGCAGAAGGCCCGTGCCGTCGGCATCCACCTCATCGTCGCCACTCAGCGCCCGTCGGTCAACGTGATCACCGGCGTGATCAAGGCCAACATCCCGGCGCGCATGGCCTTCGCGGTGTCGAGCCAGATGGACAGTCGCGTGATCCTCGACCAGATCGGCGCCGAGAAGTTGGTGGGTCGCGGCGACATGCTCCTGCTACCCGGCAACACGTCGGTCGCCCAACGTATTCAGGGCTGCTGGGTCACCGAGGACGAAGTGCGCAAAGTGGTGGCTCACTGGCGCAAGCAGGCGCCCGAAGTCGAGTACGTGAAGGGCGTCGAGGGCGACGAACCGTCGACGGGCAGTGCGGCCGGCTCGGCCATCACCGACTCGTACGGAGGCGGCGATGACGACGACGAAGCCCTGTTGCGTCAGGCCATCGAACTGGTGGTGCGTTCGCAGCTCGGCTCGACTTCGATGCTCCAGCGCAAACTCAAGGTGGGCTTCGCCCGCGCCGGCCGGATCATGGATCTCCTCGAGGAGCGTGGTGTGGTGGGCCCGAGCACCGGCAGCAAGGCGCGCGAGGTGCTCATGACCGTCGAAGAACTCGAATCCCAGGGCTGATTCGCCCAGTCGGTCGTGGCATGATCTCGCCATGACCTCTGCACCGTCGTTCACCGAAGTCACCTCGGGCCTGAAGTTCCCCGAAGGTCCGATCGCCATGAAGGACGGCAGTGTCGTCCTGGTGGAGATGTTCGGCCCGCGCATCACGCGCGTGTGGCCCGATGGACGCAAGGAGACCGTGGCCGAGGTCGCCGGTGGTCCCAACGGCGCCGCCATCGGCCCTGACGGCGCGTTGTACCTGTGCAACAACGGCGGTTGCTTCACCGAAGTCGATTTCGGCGGCCTGTGCTTCCCCGGTCCGTTCGATCCGAAGAAGTACATCGGAGGCCGTATCCAGCGTGTCGATCTCGCGACGGGGAAGGTGACCGATCTGTACACGTCGTGCGACGGTCGCGCACTGCGGGCACCCAACGACCTCGTGTTCGACGGCCTCGGCGGCTTCTATTTCACCGATCACGGCATTCGCGACAACGAGGCGCGCACGAGCGATCTCACCTCGCTGTATTACGCCAAGGCCGATGGATCGTCGATCAAGGAGATCGCGTTCCCGGTGGAGGGTCCGAACGGAATCGGCTTGTCGCCCGACGGCAAGACGCTGTACTACGCCGAGACGCACACCGGTCGCGTGTTCAAGCGCTCCATCGTCGCGCCCGGCGAACTGTCGCCCACCGCGCCGGGAGACACCTCGTCGTTGCTGTGCGGTCTGCCCGGGTTGCAGTTGCTCGATTCGCTGGGCGTGGACGGCGCGGGCAACGTGTGCGTGGCGACGCTCGTGAACGGCGGCATCACCGTCATCGCGCCGAACGGCGACATCCTGCAGCACATCCCGACCGGCGATCTCCTCACGACCAACATCTGCTTCGCCGCCGACGGTTCGCCGACCGCGTGGATCACGTTGTCGGGTACCGGTCGACTGGTGAAGATGGACTGGCCGTATCCGGGCCTGCGCTTGGCTCATTCGGCCTGACCCGACCCGGGGGTAGCATCGGACGTCGTGGCTCAGCAGCGCTTCTACGTCGAGACGCTCGGCTGTCCGAAGAACCAGGTCGACTCCGACAAGCTCATCGGCACGTTGCTGGCCGAGGGGATGGTGGCCACCGATTCGGCCGAGGGCGCCGATCTCGTGGTGGTCAACACCTGCGCGTTCATCGAAGATGCGCGGCGCGAGTCGATCGACACGATCCTGGCGCTCGACGAACGACGCAAGGCCTCGGCGCGTTTGGTGGTCACGGGCTGCATGGCCGAGCGGTACGGCGACGAACTCGCGACCGCTCTCCCTGAAGTCGATCTGGTGGCCGGCTTCGGCGTGCCGGTCGCGCCGGCGGCCAAGAAACTCATTCCGGTGTCGTCGAGCCCCGTGCCGTCGCTCGATCTGCTCAATCTCCCGCGTCCGAAATCGGCGTCGCCCTGGGCCTACGTGAAGATCGCCGAAGGCTGCGACCGCACCTGCGGCTTCTGCGCCATTCCGTCGTTCCGCGGCCCGCAGCGGAGTCGTGACGTCGCATCCATTCTGACCGAGGTCGAACAACTCGACGCCCGCGAGATCGTCCTGGTGGCCCAGGACCTCGCGAGTTACGGCAAGGATCGTCCCGACGAGTTGGGGGCCGGCAGCATCGTGTCGCTGGTGAAGTCGGTGTCGGCACTCGTCGATCGCACCCGCCTGTTGTACCTCTATCCCAGTGATCTGAGCGACGAACTCGTCGACGCGATTCTCGCGACCGGGGTCCCGTACTTCGACCTGTCGCTTCAGCACGTGAGCAAGCCGCTTCTGCGTCGCATGCGTCGCTGGGGCGACGGCCAGCGATTCCTCGACCGCATCGCCGACATCCGCGGCCGCGAACCGTCGTCGGCGTTCCGCAGCAACTTCATCGTCGGATACCCGGGGGAGAGCGAGTCCGATCACGACCAGTTGCTCGCTTTCGTCGAAGCGGCCCAACTCGACTGGTGCGGGTTCTTCGCCTACTCGCCCGAGGAAGGCACCTACGCCCACGACCTCGACGGTGCCGTGCCCGAGGCATTGGTGCGCGAGCGTCTCTCCGAACTCTCCGAGTTGCAGGACGCGATCACGGCGCGCAAGCGCGACGAGCTGATCGGAAACACCATCGAGGTGCTGGTGGACGCGCCCGGAGTCGGTCGCAGCCATCGCGAAGCCCCCGAGATCGACGGCATCGTCGAACTTCCCGATTCGCTCACCGTCGGCGAGTTCCGCACGGTCCGCGTGACCGGTGCACTCGGCCCCGATCTGATCGCCGAGGCGGTCTGATGCCGGTCGATCCGAACGCCATCGCCACGTGGGCCAATGCCGTCACCGTCGGCCGCATCCTGTCGGCACCGCTCATGTTCCTGGTGGTTCCCGACGGAACGAGTGGTTCGTGGGTCGCGTTGGGCGTGTGGTTCGTCCTGTGTGTCAGCGACGGATTCGACGGCTACTTGGCGCGTCGCCACGGAACCACCCGCGCCGGCGCCTTCCTCGATCCGTTGGCCGACAAGGTGCTCGTTCTCATCGCCATGTTCACCTTGGTGAGCAACGACATCTATTGGATCGTTCCGGTACTCATCATCGCCGCGCGTGAAGTGGCCATCAGCATGTTCCGCGTGGTGGTGGGTGCGCGCGGAGTGAGCATGCCGGCCAGTCGTCTGGCCAAGTACAAGACGACCATTCAGCAGTTCAGCGTGGCCTTCGCCATCGCTCCGGTCACGGCCGAGGACGCCACCTGGCTCTGGAAGTGGTTGCTCTGGATCGCCGTGGTCCTCACCGTCACGAGCGGCTTGCAGTACTTGTGGCGAGCCCAGCGTCAGAGGGCCTGACGTGCGCTGTTCGGTGATCGCCGTCGGAACCGAGTTGCTGCTCGGCCAGATCGTCGACACCAATTCGTCGTGGATCGGAGAGCGCCTGGCCGCCAACGGCATCGATTCGCACGTTCAATTCAAGGTGGGCGACAACCACCGGCGCATCGTCTCGTTGTTGCGCGGGGCGCTCGACGAAGCCGACGCCGTGATCATGTGCGGTGGACTCGGACCCACTCACGACGATCTCACCCGCGAGGCGATCGCCGAAGTGATGGGTGTCGAACTCGAGATGAACGACGCCGTGGCCGACGTGATCCGCGAGATCTTCTCGTCGCGCGGTCGACGCATGGCCGACAACAACCTGCGCCAAGCCATGGTGCCGCGTGGAGCCACCATCATTCCGCAGACGCGCGGCACGGCGCCTGGGCTCATCTGCCCCATCGCCGCCACCGGGTCGAGTGGCGACAAGGTCGTGTACGCGGTGCCGGGAGTGCCGCACGAGATGTACGACATGATGGAGCGAGCGATCCTGCCCGATCTTCGCCGGCGCATGGGCGACGTGAGCGTGATCGCGAGCAAGGTCGTGCGCACCTGGGGCGAGAGCGAGAGCGGTCTCAACGAACGTCTGGCTCCGTTGATCGACCAACTCGAACACGAAGGCAATCCCACGCTTGCGTTCCTCGCCAGCGGATGGGAGGGGATCAAGGTACGGCTCACCGCGAAGGGCGCCGACGCCGCTCAGGCCCGAGCGATCATCGATCGCTGGCTTCCCGAAGTGCACCGCCACGCGGGTGAGTTCGTGTTCGGTTACGACACCGACACCATGGAGTCGGTCGTTCTCGCGTTGCTCGACGCTCGCGGTTGGTCCTTGGGGCTGGCCGAGTCGGTCACCGGTGGCTTGGTGGCCGGCCGCATCACCGCGGTGCCGGGAGCCAGTCGCACGTTCAAGGGTTCGATCGTGTCGTACGCGAGCGACGTGAAGTTCGACGTGTTGTCGGTGCCGCATGGGCCGGTGGTGAGCGCGGAGGCGGCGGTGGCGATGGCCGACGGTGCGCGCCGTGTTCTCGGAGCCGATGTCGGTCTCGCACTCACCGGCGTGGCCGGGCCGTCCGAGCAGGACGGCCAGCCGGTCGGAACGTTGTGGGTCGGCCTGGCGTTGCCGAATCACGAGACCACCGCCACACTGTTACGCATGCCGGGAACTCGCGATCAGATGCGCCAGATGTCGGTCATCTCGGCACTCGATCTGCTACGAAGACGCATCATCTGAACCGGGTCGTCGGATCCGGGAGACCTGCCCTCGTAGCTCAGTTGGATAGAGCAACGGGCTTCTAATCCGTAGCGCGCACGTTCGAATCGTGCCGAGGGCGCCCAAATCGGTCGGTCAGGTCTAGAATCTCCTGTCGGCCTGCGTACCCCCAACGATCGAGGTTTCCGTGAAGTTCAAGAAGGGTGACACCGTCATCTATCCCCAGCACGGGGCCTGCAAAGTGGTGGCGACACGCAAGGAAGACCCGTTCGGCAGCGGCAAGCAGATCGAGTACCTCGTGCTCAGCACCGTCATCGGCGAGATGATGCTCAAGGTTCCGATGTCGAAGGTCGACGACGTGGGCGTGCGTCCTCCGGTGTCGCCCGACGAGTTGGCCGACTTGGTCGCCGTGTTGGCCAAGCCCGATCCGCGGGTGCCGAGCAACTGGAGTCGTCGCTTCAAGAATCACCAGGAGAAGTTGAAGAGCGGTGACGTGTACCAGGTCGCCGAAGTCGTGCGCAACCTGTCGGCTCGCAACCGCGATGCCAGCCTGTCGGCGGCCGAGCGCACGATGTACGAGCGCGCTCGCGTCAACTTGATCTCCGAGATCGCGCCGGCGTTGAAGGTGTCGCCCGAAGAGGCCGAGCGCTATCTCGACGATGCCTTGGCCAAGGGAGTTCTGAAGGCCACCAAGGCGGCGCCGAAGAAGGCCGAGGCTCCGGCTCCGAAGCCGGAAGCCAAGCCGGCCGAGAAGGTGGCGGGCAAGCCCGCCGCCAAGAAGGCCGAGCCGGCCAAGTCGGCCGTCAAGAAAGCAGAACCGGCGAAGAAAGCCGCACCGGCCAAGAAGCCGGAGGCGAAGAAGGCCGCACCGGCCAAGAAGGC
>JBEAXP010000107.1:0-4547 GCA_041159745.1 Actinomycetota bacterium
GTCTGAGACGAGTGACCGGCGCCAGGGCGCTCTGACGAGCCGGTCGACGTTGTCGCCTCTGCGCAGCCTCGCTACGGTTTGCGAGGCTTTCGCTGGCTTTTCAGGGCCTGTCACCCCAGGAGTGCAATGACCATCGCCCCCCAGGCGCCCGAACTCGACGTCGTCGATCCGTTCGTCCACGATTCCCGCCGCCTTCGTTCCATTCTCTTCGCGATGATCACCGCTCTGGTGGCCGTGATCGCAGCGATGTCGGGTCTGAACGTGGCTCAACAGCAACTCGCCGTCGACCTCGGCGCGTCGCAGGGTGCGGTGCTCTGGATCATCAACGCGTACACGTTGGCCTTGGCCGCGCTCCTGATGCCGGTCGGCGCCATCGGCGACCGTTACGGCCGCAAGCCCGTGTTGCTCGCGGGCCTGGTGATCTTCGGCATCTCGAGCGTGGCGGCCGTGTTCGCCTCGAGCGCAGTGGCCATGATCGTGGCGCGCTCGTTCGCGGGTGTGGGCGCGGCGATGATCATGCCGGTCACCTTGTCGATCATCACGTCGAGCTTCCCGCCCGATGAGCGGGCCAAGGCGATCGGTGTATGGGCCGGTTTTGCCGGAGCGGGCGGAATGATCGGCCTCTTCTTCTCGTCGTTCATGATCGACGTGTTGTCGTGGCGTTGGGTGTTCGCGCTTCCGATCGTGCTCGTCGTCGTGGCCCTCTTCCTTTCCGCGCGTTTCGCGCCCAACTCGCGCGAATCGAGCCAACATTCGTTCGACCTCGTCGGGTCGATCCTGTCGGCGCTCGGTCTCGGCGGCATCGTCCTCGGAATCCACGAGGGCCCCGAGAAGGGTTGGAGCCATCCGCTCACGGTCGCCGGTCTCGTCATCGGAGTCGTCGCGATTCTCGCCTTCGTGGCGTGGGAGCGCCGACACCGCGAACCACTCATCGACGTCGCTCTGTTCGCCGATCGCGGTCTGTCCACCGGCACGGTCACCCTGATCGTGATGTTCGGTGTGATGTTCGGAATCTTCCTCGTGCTCTTCCCGTTCTTCCAGGCGGTGCTCGGATGGTCCGCGCTGCATTCGGCTTCGGCCATGCTCCCGATGGCGGCCGGCATGATGCCGCTGTCGACCGTGGCACCGCGCATCGCGGCTCGCTTCGGCAAGCGCAACACCATGTTCACCGGCGTGGTCGTGTTCGGACTCGGCCTGATGTCGATGGCTTTGTTCACCTCGG
Source organism: Actinomycetota bacterium (assembly GCA_041159745.1). Taxonomy (GTDB): domain Bacteria; phylum Actinomycetota; class Acidimicrobiia; order Acidimicrobiales; family Ilumatobacteraceae; genus Casp-actino8. Next base: position 1,223 of record JBEAXP010000107.1, read on the forward strand.
TCGATCGTGGTTACGTCTCGGTGCTGCCCGGACTGCTTCTCATCGGAGTCGGCATGGGCCTCACCATGACACCGTCGACCGAAGTCATCACCGAGAACCTTCCGGCCGAGAAGCAGGGCGTGGCGTCGGCCATCAACGACACCTCGCGTGAACTCGGTGGGGCGGTCGGAGTCGCCCTGCTCGGGTCGATCTTCTCGGCGGGTTATCGAGCCGCTGTCGAACCGAAGTTGGACGGGATCGACCCCGCGCTCGTCGACAAGGCCAGTGAAGGAATCGGTCAGGCGTATGCGGTGGCCCAGCAGGCCGGCGAGTCGGCCCCGCGGATCATCGACGCTGCGCAGCGCGCCTTGGTCGACGGCTGGACGGGTGCGATGTGGGTCGGAGTCGGCATCGCCGCCGTCACGGCGTTGTTCGTCTTCTTCCGTGGGCCCGAACGCGAAGTCCGCGAATCGCGTTAGGCGTGTCGGTGTCGCCCCTCCTCGCCGCCATCGACACGTCGAGTGGCGCGTTCCTGATCGTGGCGATCATCGGAACGATCGCGTTCGCGACGTCCGGTGTCATGGCGGCCGCCGAAGCGGGCATGGACTGGCTCGGCGCGGCGGTGCTGGCGGTGGTCGTGGCGATCGGCGGCGGGACCCTGCGCGATCTCCTGATCGGCAACACTCCGGTCGCGTGGATCGACGACCAGTGGCCGGTGTGGGTGAGTCTGATCACCGCGGCCGTGGGTATCGCGGTGTTGCGGGTTCGACCCGACGCCAACCCCACGCGGCACGTTCCCTACTTGCTGGCCGACGCCATCGGTCTCGGATCGTTCGCGGTGCTCGGAACCTCGATCGCCCTCGAGTCGGGAACGTCCGCCTTCGTCGCGGTTCTGATGGGAGTGATCACCGGCGTCGGCGGTGGCGTGATTCGCGACATCCTCACCAACACGCGGCCGATGGTGCTCGTGGGTCAGGTGTACGCGGTGGCCGCGCTCATCGGATCGGTGGCTCATGTGGGTCTCGACGCCGCCACCTCGCGCGAAGAGGTCATCGTGTGGGTTCCGATGGCTGTCGTCGTCGCGGTACGTGCGGTGGCCATTCGCCTCGACCTGCATCTGCCCCGCACGTCGAAGAACTGATCGGCCCGAGCTCGTGATTCACCCGAGCCGAACCAGATGACGACCGGGAGTGGTGAAGGCGCCACCCACCACCAGCCGGCCATTGCGATCGATCGTCACGCCGAGAACCGCGGCGTCCAGCCGCTTGCTCCATTTGGATGACGCCTCGGAGTCGATGGATCCGTCATCGTTCACCGCCATGAGCCAACTGTGTGGTGTGGTGAACCAGCCACCAACGGTGATCCGCCCCGACTTCTCGATGGCCAACTTCTCGACGTAGCCGTCGATGGTGCTGCCGACCGCCGCGTCGAAGGTCTGGTTGAAGTCGTCGTCGAGCTTGCCGTCGGGGGCGAAGCGAGCCAAGGAGTTGGCGGGAGTCGTGAACTGGCCGCCGATGACGATGCGGCCCTTGGCGTCGATCTCGACCGTCGACACGTAGCCAGCGATCGCGCCATCGACTTTCTCGTTGAACGTCGAATCGAGCGTGCCGTCGGAGTTGAAGCGCGCGAGCGACCTGGTCGGGGTGGTGAAAGCGCCCCCGACGACGAATCCACCGGCGGCGTCGACAGCAACCGATCCGATCGGAAGATTCACCGCATCGCCCACCGCGACGTTGAACCCGTCATCGGGGACGCCATCGGTGCTGAAGCGGGCGAGCGAGCGACTCGGTGTGGTGAATTGTCCGCCGATCACGATGTCGCCGTCGGCCAGCACGTCGATCGACACGACGCCTCCGTCGATCGCATCACCGATCGCGGTGTTGAACGCCGAATCGAGGGTTCCATCGGCGTTGAATCGGGCGAGTCGACTGCTCGGCTCGGTGAAGTATCCGCCCACGAGGATCTTTCCATCGGACTGAATGGCCACCGAGTACACCGCTTTGTCGATGACTTCGGCCACGTTGGAGTTGAACGCGTCGTCCGGCGTTCCGTCGGGCGCGAAGCGGGCGAGTGATCGGCTGGGTGTCGTGAAGCCTCCGCCGACGAGGATCTGGCCGTCCTCCTGGATCGCGATGGCGCCCACGGTGTCATCGAGAGACGAGCCAGTCGAGAACGTGGGATCGAAGTCGAGCGAGTCGCCTGGAGAATCCGATCCGGAGCAGGCGGCGACCGTCAGCACGGCCCATGTGACCGCGATGAATCGCGAGTGATTTCGGCGCATCGGTTCCCCCCTGAACGCTGGTCGAACTCTAGTCAGGTGGCGCTCGACCATTGTCGTGAGAGAATGCCCGCATGGAGTTGGTCCCCACCGTCGACATCTCTCGCCCCTCGGCCACGTCTCTCGCCGCTCTCGACGCGGCCTGTCGTGATCACGGGTTCTTCTTGTTGTCCGGGCACGGCCTCGACGGCTTGATCGAACGGGCGTGGGACGAAACCCGTCGGTTCTTCGCGGCCGATCGATCGATCAAGACGGCGATCGTTCGCGACCAGGAGAATCCGATGGGGTACTTCGACCGCGAGCTCACGAAGCGCAAGCGCGATCACAAGGAAGTGTTCGACTTCGTCGACCCGTCCCACGCATCGATCGATCAGCGCAACCGCTGGCCGCACGGGCTGCCCGGATTCCGCGAGACGATGACCGAACTGTTCGACGAGTTGTCGGTGATCACCGATCGAACGATGGTTCTCATCCATGACGCTCTCAGGCTTGGCGACGAGTCGCGCCGTGAGGTCGCGTGCAGCCGTCATGGCAGCTCCATTCGCCTCAATCACTATCCCGTGGGCGATCCGGTGCCCGAGGGTGAGCGCACCGGCCTGGCCGATCTGGGGGAGACCGCGCTCGGCTATCACACCGATCCTGGTGTGGTGACGCTGCTGTTGCAGGACGACACCGGCGGTCTGCAAGCCGAATCGCTCGACCACGGCTGGATCGACGTTCCGCCCACCCCGGGCACGATCGTGGTGAATCTGGGCGACTGCATGCAGGCCTGGACGAACGATCGTTATCGCGCCGCGGTGCACAGAGTGGTGCCGATGACCAAGCGCAGCCGCTACTCCATTCCGTATTTTTCGAATCCCGCGCGCGAGGCCGTCGTGTCGCCGGTGCCCGAGTTGAGTGCCGATGGAGTGCGCTACCGGCCCTTCGCGTGGCGTGAATTCATGGCGGCGCGGGCCTACGACAACTTCACCGACCTCGGTGTGGACGACACGCAGGTGACCGACTTCCGCGTCACCGCGTGAAGATCATTCGTTTGATCGGCGTCTACGACGCCAACGGCACGGTTCG
>JBEAXP010000169.1:0-6212 GCA_041159745.1 Actinomycetota bacterium
GTTCGGTGTCGTCGGACAGCACCTGACCGTTGGCGCGAAAACCCTTCTGCGCGAGTGTGCGTCGCGCATCGCTGTTCGATTGCGCGAGTTGTGTGGCCGTCAACACCGCCACGAGATCACCGAGCTGTGCGCGCGACATCGTCGTGCTCGGAACTTCACGAGCCACCGCATCGAGAGCGGCGCGTGACGCACGAGTGGGGTCGCCTCCGAACAACACGTCGGCTGCTTCGGCCGCGGCGCGTTCGGCATCGGCTCCGTGAACGAGTGCGGTGACGTCGGTTGCGAGCGCGCGCTGTCCGATGCGCTTCTCGGGGGCGGCCCGATGTTCGGCGACGATCGCACGAACCTCGTCCACCGAACGGAGGGTGAGCTGCATCAAGAAGCGCTCGACGTCGTCATCGGGCAACTGGATCCAGTACTGACGGAATTGATACGGACTCGTCTTCTCCGGATCGAGCCAGAGCGCGCCGTGAACCGACTTGCCCATCTTGGCGCCGTCGCTGCGCGTGAGAAGCGGCCACGTGAGACCGAACGCGTGCTTGCCGGTGCGACGGCGAATGAGTTCGATGCCGGCCGTGATGTTGCCCCATTGATCGGAGCCGCCCATCTGCATCTCGACGTTCTCGTGTTCGCACAGATGACGGAAATCGTTGGCCTGCAGGAGCATGTACGAGAACTCGGTGTACGAGATCCCGTGCTCGCTCTCCATGCGCGCGCGAACCGACTCTTTGGCCACCATTTGATTGACGGTGAAGTGCTTGCCGACGTCGCGCAAGAAGTCGAGGGCGCTCATGGGTGCCGTCCAGTCGGCGTTGTCGACCATGCGGGCTGCATGCGGACCGTCGAAATCGAGGATTCGCTCGAGCTGCTTCTTCACACACGCCACGTTGTGCGCGAGCGTGTCGCGATCGAGCAGATTGCGCTCTTCGCTGCGGCCTCCCGGGTCGCCCACCATGCCGGTGGCTCCGCCAGCCAGCACGACCGGGCGGTGGCCGGCCATCTGGAATCGGCGCAACATCACCTGGCCGAGCAGGTTGCCGGCGTGCAGCGAATCGGCAGTCGGGTCGAAGCCCACGTACACGCCGATCGGACCCGAAGACAGCCGCGCCTCGAGGGCCGCGCGATCGGTCGTGTCGTGCAACAGACCGCGCACGTCGAGATCGGCCAACAACGACATGGTTCCAGTCTCTCATCCCGAGTGGTCCGACCGCGGGGATTATGGTGACCCCGTGTCGGACGTGCGCGAGGCTCTGGAGATTCAAGCCGTCGCCTGCCGGCGTCTCGGATCGGCGCAATACGCCGACCTTCTCCACGCGATGGTCGCCGATCACGACCGGGGTGGGCCGATCGTTTCGATCCTGTCGGGCCGTACCGACCGCCCCGTTCACGACGCCCTCCCCTTGCGATTCCTCGGTGCCCTCCACCACGCGGCACTCGACGGACGCGCACCCGAACTGGCGGCTCGGTTCCCGTCGTGCGGCGGTGATGGCGAACCGATCGCTCTCGCCACCGTGTACGAAGTGATTGCCCGACTCGATTCGTTCGTGGACGACGCACTCGGACGGGGCGTGCAGACCAACGAAGTGGGCCGCAGCCTCTGCCACCTCACCGTGGCCAACTGGCTTCCCTCATTGGGGATCGGCGAGTTCGACTGGTGGGAAGTCGGGGCGAGCGCCGGCCTCAATCTCTCGTTCGATCACTACGCGGCCGACACCGGACACGGAGTTCTCGGTCGCGAAGGTTCGTCGCTCACGTTCCCGCCGACGATGTTCTCCACCGCCCCGCGAGTGGTCGAGCCCGCTCGCTGCGTCGATCGGCTGGGCTGCGATCCGGACCCCGTCGATCTCGATCGCGACGCCCTTCGACTCGAGGCGTTCGTGTGGCCCGACCAGACCGTGCGGCGGTCCCGACTCCTCTCGGCGATCGCGATCAGTCGGCCACTGCGCCATCGCGTCGACCGCGCCAGTGCCGATGTGTGGATCATCGACCGTCTGGCCGACTCGACCGATCGCCCGGCGGTGGTCTTCCACTCGATCGTGTGGCAGTACATGGCCCCGGAGGTTCGGGAACGATTTCGCGACGCATTGAGGAAAGCCGGCGCAGGCGGCCGATCGCTGGTCTGGGCCCGCATGGAGCCCGCAGGCGACAAGGCCGATCTACGCGCCGACGTGTGGCACGAAGGACGATGCACCCGCTTCCACCTGGCCGACGTGGGTTACCACGGCCAGGAGTTCACCTGGCTCGGCGAACGGCTCAGCGACTGAGTGCGTCCTTCACGAAGTCGGGAATCGGGGCCGGTCGCTGCGACTCGGGATCGATGCTCACGTAGGTGATCGTGCAATCGAAGCGCGGCTCGTCGTCGACTCGGCCCGACACGAGCACGTCGAAACTGCTATTGCCCCACCGCGACACCGAGCAGTGCAGTTGCGCGGTGTCTCCGAAGCGCAGCGGCGAGTGCCAGGTGAGCGACGTGGTCTTCAGCATGAAGTCGAATCCCACGGCGTGCAGATCGGTGGCGGTTCCGGCCGCCTTCAACTCGTCGGCCAAGGCATGGCGTGTCCACGCGTCCACGGCATCGTCGCAGTACGCGAAGTAGTTGGCGTTGAACACGACTCTCTGCATGTCGCATTCGCCGTACCGGACGCGGATGGTGTGGACGTAGGTCACGATGTCTCCGATCAGGTGTTGTCGATACCGGCGCGGACGAGCTCGGTGACGCCGTTGGCGATCATCTGCACCGCGACCGCGGCCAGAATCATTCCGGCCACCCGCGCCAGGAGGATCACGCCGGTGGGTCGAACGATCTTCTGCACCAGACCGCTGAAGCGCAACGCGATCATCGAGATGAAGAGCGCCGTGAAGGTGCCGAGCATGACGGTCATCCACTCTCCCGCGCTCTCGGTCTGACGGAAGAAGACGATCGTGGCGACGATCGCACCGGGACCGGCCAACAGCGGCGTTCCGAGGGGAACCATGGCGATGGACAGACGTTGCTCGGGGGTGGCCTCGACGTAGCCGTCCTCACCACCCTTGCCGTAGAGCAACTGCAACGCGACCAACAAGAGCAGGAGTCCGCCGGCCACCTGCATGGCTGGCACCGACACGTGCAGATAGTCGAGGATCGTCTGGCCGCCGACGGCGAACAGGATGATGATCAGGAAGGCGGTGGCGATGGCGAGGTAGGCGGCGCGGTGACGCTCCTTGGCGCTCAGCTGGCGGGTGACCGCGAGGAAGATCGGCACATTGCCCGGTGGGTCGACGATGACCAGCATCGTGACCAGAACCTCGCCGAAGAGTCGCATGCTCACGACTGACGATTCTTCCACTCCGCCATGGCGTGATCGAGGAGCGCGCGCTGTGCGGCCACGGGCTTCGGGCCGGCTCCACCGGGGGACGTGCGCATCGTGACACCGACGCCGGGAGCCACCAGTGCGGCGGCGGCATCGCCGAGTTCGGCGCGCACGAGGTCGACGAGCGCGGCCTCGCCGCCGAGCGAACGCCGCACGAGTGCGCCGACGACCGCGTGGGCGTCACGGAACGGCATCCCCGAGCGCACGAGATGTTCGGCCAGATCGGTGGCGGCCATGGTCGGCGAATCGGCGGCGGCCTGCATCCTCTCCGGGACGAATCGCGCGGTCGCGATCATGCCCGTGAGGGCGGACAGAGCCAACGACACCTGATCGACCGCATCGAAGAGCGGCTCCTTGTCTTCCTGCAGGTCGCGGTTGTACGCGAGAGGCAAACCCTTGAGGGTCACGAGGAGGCCAGTGAGGTCTCCGATCACACGACCGGCCTTGCCGCGCGCGAGTTCGGCGATGTCGGCGTTCTTCTTCTGGGGAAGCATCGAAGAACCCGTGGCGTACGCGTCGTCGAGAACGGCGAAGCCGAACTCCTCGCTCGTCCAGAGGACCCATTCCTCGCCGAGCCGCGACAGGTGGACGGCGACCATCGACAGTGCGAACAGGATTTCGGCCACGAAGTCGCGATCGCTCACGGCATCGAGCGAGTTGGCGAACACTTCCGCGAAGCCCAGCTGTCGGGCGGTGAACGCCGGGTCGAGGGGCAGCGACGAGCCGGCCAGCGCGCCCGCTCCGAGCGGTGACACGTCGAGACGGTCGAGTGCGTCATGAAGTCGATCGATGTCGCGACCCAGGGCCCAGCAATGCGCCATGAGATGGTGCGCCAGAAGAACCGGCTGAGCACGCTGAACGTGCGTGTAGCCCGGCAGGTACACGCCATCGGCAGTATCGGCCCGCGCCACGAGTGCTTCCTGCAGAGTGATGATGCGCGCGACGACCTGCGGAACTTCACGTTTGCACCACAAGCGGAGACCGGTGGCCACTTGGTCGTTGCGACTGCGTCCGGTGTGCAACTTGGCTCCGGCCGCACCGCTCAGTTCGGTGACCCGACGTTCGACCGCGGTGTGGATGTCCTCGTCGGATGGGGCGAACACGAACGAGCCGGACGCCATCTCGGCCTCCACCGTCGCCAGGGCGGCCAGGACGGAATCGCGTTCCGCCACCGAGAGGATTCCGACGTGCGCGAGTCCGGTCACGTGGGCACGCGAACAAGCGATGTCGTCGCGCCACAAGCGTTGGTCGAACGGAAGGCTGACGGTGTAGGCCATCAGCTCGTCGGCCGGACCCGATGCGAAACGGCCGTGCCAGAGAGTCTTTCCCGAATCGCTCATTTCCGTCCTCCGAGACCGGACAAGTCGCGCAGGATCGCTGCCAACTTCTTGCCACCGAGTGATTCTTCGGCCACGCAGAAGATCGTGTCGTCACCGGCGACGGTACCGAGCAAACCCTTCATTCCGCTGCGGTCGAGTGCCGAGGCCACCACGTGCGCGCAGCCGGGCGGAGTGCGCACGACGACCATCGAGCCCGAGGCGTGAACCTCGGCGACCCACTCGCCCATCACACGCCGCAACTGATCCTCCGGAGCCACCCGAGCCGGGGCGAAATCGGGAATCGCGTACACGGAGTCGCCTCCGGGGACCCGCACCTTCACCGCTCCCAGGTCTTCGAGATCGCGCGACACGGTTGCTTGTGTGGCGACGATGCCGGCTTTGCGCAACAACTCGACCAGTTGCGGCTGATTGGTGATCGAGTGCTTGCCGATGAGTTCGGCGATCTTCTGCTGCCGCTGCGTCTTGGCCGCCATCACCGCACCCCCATCAGATAGGCGAGCGCTCCGCGCGCCGAATGCAGACGATTGTGTCCTTGTTCGATGACTCGACTCGCCGAACCGTCGATGACATCGGCCGCGACCTCGTAGCCGCGATAGGCCGGCAAACAGTGCATGAAGATCGCCTCGGAGTCGGCCCGGGACATGAGGTCGTGCGTGACCCCATAATCGCCGAAGATCTGCAGACGCTCGGCCTTTTCGGCCTCCTGCCCCATCGACACCCAGGTGTCGGTGTGCACGGCGTGAGCACCCTCCACCGCGACCCGGGGGTCGGTCGACTGAAACACCGACTTCGCGCCGAGCGACTCGAACCGGGCCAGCTCCTCGGCCGGAGCGTCGTACCCGGACGGACACCCGAAACGCAGATGAGCGCCGAGGTACGCGCACACCTCGCCGAGTGAACGGGCGACGTTGTTGTAGTCGCCCACCCACGCCACCGTGCGATCTTCGAGGCTGCCGAATTCGTCGACCATCGTGAGAGCGTCGGCCAGTCCCTGCAGCGGATGCGAGTGATCGGACAGCATGTTCACGACCGGAACCGACGACACCCCGGCCAACCGGTCGCACACCGAATGCTCGAACACGCGAGCGGCGATGATGGAGTGGTACCCGGCCATGATGCGACCGATGTCCTCCACCGGTTCACGCACGTCGAAACCCACCTCTTCGCCGCGCGTGTACACGGGGTGGCCTCCCAACTGCACGACCGCGACTTCCATGCTGTGCCGGGTGCGATTGGACGGCTTCTCGAAGATCAGAGCGACGCCCTGCCCCTTCAACGGCTTGGACAACTTCTTGATGGGACGCCGCGAGAGTTTGAGCACCTTGCGCACACCATCGGGTCCGAGGTCGGTGATGTTCAGCAGATTCACAGTCCGACTCCTTCGGCCAGCACGTCGGCGATGAGAGACGCCGCCTCGTCGAATTGCTCGAGCGATGTGGTGATGGGCGGCGCCAACCGCAACGACGTGGCGTTGACGGCGTTGGTGACGAGTCCGCGCTCGAGGAGAGCCCCGAAGACGGCC
>JBEAXP010000030.1:0-11232 GCA_041159745.1 Actinomycetota bacterium
ACGCGCCGGCATAGTGCTCGACGAGGACGCCGAAGAAGCGTTCGACCGAGCCGAACAAAGCGCGGTGCAACATGATCGGCCGCTGGCGTGACCCGTCCGGAGCGACGTACTCGAGTTGGAATCGCTCGGGCAGGTTGAAGTCGCACTGGATCGTGGACAACTGCCAGGTGCGGCCGATGGCGTCGCGGACGTGGATGTCGATCTTGGGTCCGTAGAAGGCGGCGTCGCCCTCCTTCACCGCGTAATCGACGCCGTGCGACTCGAGCGCGGTGGCCAGAGCCTGAGTCGCCTCGGTCCAGATCTCGTCTGACCCGACGTACTTCTTCGGATCCTTGGTGGACAGATGGAAAGAGAAGTCGTCGAATCCGAAAGCGCGCAGAACACTGATGACGAAGTCGAGCAGCGAGATGATCTCGCCCTGCAGCTGTTCGCGGGTGCAGTAGATATGGCTGTCGTCCTGCGTGAAACCGCGGATGCGCAGGAGTCCGTGGAGAGTTCCGGCCCTCTCGTACCGATAGACGGTTCCGAGCTCGAAGAGACGGAGCGGAAGTTCGCGGTAGCTGCGTTGCCGACCTCGGAAGATGAGGCAGTGCATCGGGCAGTTCATCGGTTTCGGGTAGTAGACCCCGTTGTCCATCTCCATCGGCGGGTACATGCCGTCGGCGTAGAAGTCGAGATGGCCCGAGGTCTGGAAGAGGGTCGCGTTCGACAAGTGCGGCGTGAACACGAATTGGTAACCGCCGGTCTGATGGCGATGGCGGCTGTAGTCCTCCATCAATTTGCGGACGATGGCGCCTTTGGGATGCCACACGGCCAAACCGCCGCCGAGTTCGGTCGGAAACGACAAGAGATCGAGTTCGACGGCCAGACGGCGGTGATCGCGCTTCTCGGCCTCGGCCAAGCGATGCAGATGTTCGTCGAGGGCCGCTTTGGATTCCCACGCCGTTCCGTAGATGCGTTGGAGGACCGGCCCCTTCTCGTTTCCACGCCAGTACGCCGACGAGACCTTCTGCAATTTGAAGTGTCCGAGACGACTGGTGGTCGGAACGTGGGGTCCGAGGCACAGATCCACGAACTGATCGGAGTTCCGGTACACGCTGACCTCATCGGCCGAGCCGACCTCACCGGCGTCCGAACCGTCCGCACCACCGGCGCGAACTCGGTCGATGATCTCGCATTTGTACGGCTGATCGGCGAAGAGGACGAGCGCTTCGTCGGCGCTCACGACCGACCGAACGAAGGGCTGGTCGGCCTTCACGATGTCGCGCATCTTGGCTTCCACGGATTCGAGGTCGGCTTCGGTGAAGGCACGGCCGCCGAGATCGAAGTCGTAGTAGAACCCGTTCTCGATCGCCGGGCCGATCGTGTACTTGGCGCCCGGATACAGAGCGAGAACGGCCTGGGCCATGACGTGCGCGGTCGAGTGGCGAAGAACGTGTCGGCCCGACTCGGAGTCGGCGGTGATGATCGCCACCGAGTCGCCGTCATGGAGCGATTCCGAGAGGTCTCCGAGACGACCGTTGATCTCGACCGCGACCGCCGCCTTGGCGAGGTTTCGGGAGATCGACTGCGCCAGGCCCGATGCGGTGGTGCCGCTCTCGACCTCGCGGCGCGCGCCGTCGGGGAGAACCACGGAAATCTGAGCCATGGGTGGGAAAGTCTACGGTCAGGCGTCGGTGGTGACCGGTGAATTGTCCCGGTCGGAGACATGGCCCACCTGTCCGGTCGCGACCGAGTCGACGACGGTCGACTCGGTGGACTTGCCGGCGTAGACGTTCTTGTACACCTGCCCGGTCATTTCGCGGATCTCGAACATGACTTCGTCGATCATCTCGCGCCACGCACGGTGCTGCTCGGCTTCGGGAGTACCGGCCGACACGTAACGCTCGGGCTTGATCGGACGACCGATGGTGATGGTGGCCGACTTGAAGAGCTTCGGAGCCTTCGCGTCGGGCGGCTGGATCAGGTCGGTACCCGTGATTCCCACCGGATAGATCGGGCAACCGAGCTTCACGGCGAGGCGAGCGGCGCCGGTGCGACCCTTGTACAGACATCCGTCGCGGCTACGGGTTCCTTCCGGAAAGATGCCGAACAGTTCGCCGCGGCGCAACACCGCTTCAGCGGTGTCGAGTGCGGCCTGACTGCGTTCACCGCCGGCGCGATCGATCGGGATCATTCCCATCATCGGGAACAAGAACTTCGTCTTCCACGAGTCCATGTATTCGGCTTTGCCGACGAAGGAGATGTTCCGCGGCGCCATCAGCATCAAGAAAGCCGAGTCGAGGAACGAGATGTGGTTCGGACACAGAATGGCCGGCCCCTCGCTCGGCAGACGATCGAGGCCGACGACGTCGATCTTCCAAAGACGACGCGCGACCGGAGATGCGAGACGCCGTACTCTCCGTTGAGCCTTGCCGGCTCCGCGTGCCTTCATGGCCCACCCTCCCTCGCCGAGAGATTACTGGTGGATCAAGCGGGCTTTCCACGAGAAAAACGCGATGTGACGAGAGTTAACAAAGCGCTCACGAACTCGACACGAGTTCGACACCGAGCAGCCGAGCAGCGCCCGTCACATCGAATCCGTTCGACGCGGCACGGTCGATCACCGCCAGGGCGCCAGGCGTGTCGAGGTCATCGTCGAGATGTGCTCGCACATCATCGATGACCGCGGAGTCCGTTCGTCCGGACTGTGACTCGCTCCACACGGCGAGTCGTCGAGTGGCATCGGGCATGTCGGATGCCGTCCACTCCCACTCGTGGCGATAGCGGTGCGCAATAAGTGCTAAACGGATGGCGCGTGGATCCCATTCGCGCCTCAGAGCATCGACGAAGACCAGATTGCCCAGGCTCTTCGACATTTTGTGCCCGTCCAGGAACACCATGGCGACGTGCATCCAATGGCGTACGAACGGGACACCCGTCGCCGCTTCGCTCTGCGCTCGTTCGCATTCGTGGTGCGGGAAGATGAGATCGCTTCCCCCGCCGTGGAGATCGATCGTCTCGCCCAGTTCGCGCAGGGCCAGGGCGCTGCACTCGATGTGCCAGCCAGGACGTCCTGGACCCCACATGGCTTCCCAGGACGGCTCGTCGGCGGCCGAGGGGTGCCACAGCACGAAGTCGAGGGGATCTCGCTTGGCGGGATTGTCGACGTCGCCACCCCGCTCCCGGGCGAAAGCGATCATCTGCTCGCGGCTGTAGTGGCTGACCGAGCCGAAGGACGGGAACTTGCTCACGTCGAAGTACACCGAGCCCCCGGCTTGGTACGCGAAGCCCCGGTCGAGAACCATCCCGATGAAGCCGCGGATGTCGGAGATGGCCGAGGAAGCACGCGGGGTCGAATACACCGGTAGAGCGTTGAGCGCCGCCATGTCGCGCTCGAACCGGGCTTCCTCGCCCGCCGCGAGATCGAGATAGTGAACGCCGAGTTGACGAGCCTTGGCGAACAACGGGTCGTCGACATCGGTCACGTTGCGCACGCAACGGACCTCGTGGCCCTTGTCGATGAGGCGTCGCATCAAGACGTCGTAGGTGATGAACGTCGACGCGTGACCGATGTGGGTGGCGTCGTACGGAGTGATCCCGCAGGTGTACATGAGGACCCGCGGCCCGGGTTCGAACGGCACGATCGCCTGCTTGGCGGTGTCGTACAGACGCATCGTCACGACGCTGGCGCCCCTGTCGCCGCTGTTTGGCGGATACCCGTCAGCTTCGGGGCCACGCGCGTCTTGTAGCGAACATTGAGCTGGAGGAGCACCGCGGTGAATGCTTCGATGGCCGTCGCGTTCGAGAGTTCACCGGCGTCGAGTGGACGGCAACCCGGGATCTTCGACACCATCTCGCTCACGGTGTTGAGCGCGACCGCGTCGTCGCTGCAGATCAACACGTCGGAGTCGATCGGCTCCCCCAGATGTCCGAGTTCCTTGGCCGGCAGGTGATGGAAGGCGGCCACGACGCGACAGCCGGGCACGGCCGCCTGAACGTGGGCGGCCACGCTTCCTCGCGGGGGAAGAAGCGGTTGGAACTCCCCCGCCACGCGAACCAGTGCGTTGGCCATGCTGATCACGATCTTGCCCTTGAGCAGATCGGCGTATTCCTGCGCGGTGGTCGCGGCCGAATCCCACGGAGTGGCGATCACGACGAGGTCGCACGACGCGGCCGCATGGTTGTCGCCGAAATCCAGGCGCTCGGAGAGATCGGGAAACCGAGACACCTGCTCGTCACGGGCCTCCATGGCCTTGTACTTCGAACGTGAACCGATCACACAGTGGTAGCCGACCGAGGCGAGGCGGGCGGCCAGGGCCGTACCCGCCGGACCCGTTCCACCCAGAATTCCGATGCGCATTCGGCCAGCCTCTCACATCGGGGTGCCGGCCTCCCCGTCCGAGGCAACCGGCCGGAAAGCCCCGCCCACTAAGTTCGCCGCATGGGAATCCTCGACGGCAAGCGACTCGTGATCACCGGAGTCCTCACGGATGCCTCGCTGGCCTTCGCGGTGGCGCGGCGTGCTCAAGAGGAGGGAGCCCGGATCGTTCTCACCGGGGCGGGACGAGCTCTGTCGCTGACACAGCGCACGGCTCGAAAATTGTCGGGCGAGGTACCCGTCTTCGAGTTCGATGCGACCGATGCCGCCCACGGCGAGCGATTGCGCGACGACGTGGCCAAGGCGTTCTCGGGAGTCGATGGCGTGCTGCACAGCATCGGCTTCGCGCCCGAGGTGTGCCTCGGCGACGACTTCATGCCGGCTCAGTGGCCCGACGTCGCGACCGCCATCCAGATCAGCGCCTACTCGTACAAGTACTTGGCCGAGTCGCTCCTCCCCCTCATGGGTCGCGGGGCTTCGATCGTCGGACTCGACTTCGACAACACAGTTGCCTGGCCGGCCTACAACTGGATGGGAGTCGCCAAGTCGGCCCTCGAAAGCATCAACCGCTATCTGGCCCGTCAACTCGGACCGGCCGGCATCCGGTGCAATCTGGTTGCGGCCGGACCGATCAAGACGATGGCCGCCAAGTCGATTCCGGGCTTCGCCAAGTTCGAGGACGTGTGGGGTGAGCGCGCACCTCTCGGATGGGACGTGACCGACCCGACGCCGGTGGCCAACGCATGCGTCGCGTTGTTCTCCGACCTGCTCACAGCCACGACGGGATCGATGATCCACGTCGATGGCGGCTACCACGCCGTCGGCGCCTAGGCCGCCTTCTCGAGGATGTGAATTCCGCAGGCCGAGCCCAGGCCGATCACGTGAGCCAAACCGATCTTGGCGTTGGCGATCTGGCGGTCACCCGCTTCGCCGCGCAGGTGATGGCAGATCTCCCAGATGTTCGCGATGCCGGTCGCCGAGATCGGGTGACCCTTCGACTGGAGTCCGCCCGAGACGTTCACCGGGGTCGAACCATCTCGCCACGGCGCACCGGACATCAAGAAGTCGACGGCACCACCCTCGGGGCACAGCATCAAGTTGTCGTAGTGCACGAGTTCGGCGGTGGCGAAGCAGTCGTGCAGTTCGACGAGGTCGAGGTCGCTCGGCGACACGCCGGCCTGTTCGTAGGCGATCTTGGCGGCGTTACGAGTGAGGGTGTTCACATCGGGAAGGATCTGGCACGCCTCCTGGTACGGATCGGTGGTGAGCACCGAAGCGCTCACCTTGATCGCACGACGCTGCTGGTCGGGTGACAACGTGCGCAGAACCTCGCCGCTGGTCACCACGGCCGCGGCGGCGCCGTCGCAATTGGCCGAGCACATCGGACGCGTGTTCGGGTAGGCGATCATCATGTCGCCCATGATCTCCTCGAGCGTGAAACGCTTCTGATACGCGGCCAACGGGTTGAGCACCGAGTGCGCGTGGTTCTTCTCCGAGATGCGCGCGAACGTCTCGAACGAGACTTCGCCGTATTTGTGCCCGTACTCCATGCCCACCTGTGCGAAGGTCCCGGGCATGGTGTCGGTGCCGATGCGACCATCGGTCGGTGCGACGGCCCCGTAGCGACCCTTGGGCTCCCACTTCTTGCCCGCCGACTTGGCCTGGCCGCCACCGCCGAGCAGACCGGCACCGGCCAACTTCTCGGCTCCGACCGCGAGACCCATCTTCACTTCGCCCGACTTGACGGCCATGATCGCCGTGCGGAGCGCGGTGGCTCCGGTTGCGCAGGCATTGGACACGTTGTACACCGGGATGCCGGTCTGACCGATCTGCTTCTGCAGCTGCTGACCGAATCCACCCGCGCCCATGAGATTGCCGGCGGCCAGGAGACCGATGTCGCGCATCGACACGCCGGCGTCGCGCAGAGCGGCCATCGCCGCGTCGGCACCGAGGTCGACGATGTCCTTGTCGGTGTGCTTGCCGAACTTGGTCATCGAGATTCCGAGGATCCAGATGTCGTCGGTTGCCATGTCGTCTCTCTTTCGTCGAGCGTTGACGCTTTTGTCGTCGTCGTTGGTGTTGTTGGGAAGATTACAAAGGAGGAAACAGAGGAATCGGAAGAAACAGGGGAAGAACGACCGAACTCAGGCCGGTTCGAAACCGAAGCCGATGGCTTCGAGTCCGTCGTCGTCGGCACCCATGCTGAAAGTGGCCAGTTTGACCTTCATGCCGAGCTTCACCTTGTCGGGAGTGGGGTCGACGTTGATGATGTTGCCGCGAACCGAGGTGCCCCCGCACTTGACCGTGGCGGCCACGAAGGGAACCGGGATTCCCGGTGCGGCCAGGGCGACGATCGTGAACGACGTGACCTGACCCTCGGTGGGCACATCGACGGCGCGAAATTCGGTGGCGAAGCAACTCGCGCAGGCGTTGCGGCGGTCGAAGAAACGGGCTCCGCACGAGGTGCACTCGTTCGCCACGAGGTGAGGCTTGGGGTCGAGCTTCAGGTACGAGACATGGGCGATCTGCTGGGACATCGCACTCCTTCCGAGAACACCGTCACCCTACGACTCGCTGCCCGCGGCGGGGAATTCGACCTTCTGATTCGGACCGGTCACCACGTTCCGAGGTGGGCGATGTCGCTCAGAGGACGACGGCTTCGGCGGGACCCCGTCCCGGTCGGAGCGTCATCGGAGGCTCGTTCACCGATCGCGATCGCCCCGACGCAGTCGACGTGGGTCGGGACACCGAACGCGTCCAGGGTTCGCCGCGGCTCGACGAACAGTCCGAAGAACAGGGCTCCGAGCCGGGCTTCTTCGATGAGAAGGAGCAGGTTCTGGGCGGCCATGGCCGCGTCGGTGAGCCAGTACGGAACCGACCAGCCGATCGCCTGATCCAACCCGTGCCCCGCTTTGTCCGGTTCGGAATACCGAGCCTCGTACGCCGTGGGATCGGCCAGAACCAGGACGACGACGCTGGCGGCGAGGATTCCTGGTTGGCGCTCCCCGAACCAGCCTCCCGCCCCGCTGACAATCCAGAAGCGACTGAGGTGCTCTCCGGACAGGATCAGAAAGTGGGTCCCCTGGGCGTACCCCGCCGAGGGGGCGCGCCGAGCCAGGTCGCATTGCTCGACGACCCAGTCGA
This sequence comes from Actinomycetota bacterium, assembly GCA_041159745.1. Taxonomy (GTDB): domain Bacteria; phylum Actinomycetota; class Acidimicrobiia; order Acidimicrobiales; family Ilumatobacteraceae; genus Casp-actino8. The sequence continues at coordinate 7,505 of JBEAXP010000030.1, forward strand.
CACCGACCTCGCCCGAGAATCGTCGGGTCATCCGCCGTCGCCGCAGGACGTCGGCGAGAGTCATGTCAGGCCGTGCGGCGGCCGAGTTTGAGGAGATCCTCCGCCATCGTCCAGCCGTGCACGATGAGCGCACCGTCGGCGCCCACTCCTTTGAACTGCTGGGCGATGTCGGGTTTGATCTTGTCGGGTTTGCTCGACTCGTGGTCGAGGAATCCGGACCGCGCCTTCTTCGACACGATGAACGACTTGTCGTCGTAATTCGCCTCCACGCCGAAGCGTCGGGCCAGACGCTTGCCCCACGCCCGCTCCTCGCCAACGGCGCGGTAATCGGGGCGCGGGATGATTCCGGAGAGCGACTTGAAAGCCTCGAGACCGTCCGCCGACGCGAAGCGACTTCCGACGACGACGTCTTCGTCGGGGAAGGCCATGAGGGCCCGGTGGAACGCCTCGGACATCAGCCCTTTCAGGACCTGATCCCGCTTGGCCGTCCTCTTGACGCTCATGAGGCCGAGGAGCACGCAAGGAGTGCCGCCGATCCGCTCGAGGGTCGAGAAGGTGAATCCGAGCACCTTGCCGTTCTCCCGGGCGGTGGTGATGAGGACCCAGTCCTCCTTGGCCTTCGACAGGTTCCCGATACCGAACGCCCCACCCATCGACGCGAATTCGTCAAGATCGGAATCGGTCAGTGCCGAACAATCCTTCGTCTCAACCTCGATCGACATACAGCGCTGACTCCCCTGGGCGCGAACCCCTCCATTCTGCCACCTCGACTCGTCCGGAAGAAACCCGTGCTCACGCCGACGGGAGGATGACGTCGATACCGAACGCCACCCGCAGGTCGGGCACGACGCGATCGATCTCCACCGCGAAGTCGGCGCCGAGTTCGAGAATCTTGTCGGGGCCGAGGTGCAAGAAGACCGGCGACTCGCCGGGATGTCGACGCAGGATCTCGCGCAACTCGTCGATCCGATTGCGTGCGATGGTGTCGACCGGAAGATTCAGGCGAAGTTCGGGATTGCGAACCGAGAGGCGCAGAGAGTCGACCTCGAGGGCCGAGAAGGAACGCCGATCGTCATTGACGTTGACGCGGCCCTTGATCAGGACGACTCCATCCTCGCGGATCTTGTGGCCATGGGCCGCCGCCGCTTTGCTGAAGAGAGTGACCTCGACCGAGCCCTGGAAGTCCTCCAGGTTCAGGATCAACATCTGGTCTCCGCGCCGCGTCGTCTTCTTCTCCAACTTGGACACGACTCCGCCGAGGGTGCACACCGAGCCGTTGTCCATCTCGGCGACGTCGACAGTGGCCGCGGTGGTCCGGCGGGCCAGGGTGGTCTCGTGTCCGGCCAGCGGATGATCGGTGATGTAAAGACCGAGCAGTTCGCGCTCGAATTTGATGGTGAGTTCTCGGTCGAATTGCAGGTCGGGAATCTCTCGATCGAGCGAGAACTCCTGCGGCCCCTCGTCGAGTGAGTCGAAGAGACTCAGAACTCCCTGATCGGCTTCGTGTCGACGGTTCACGGCGTCGTCGATGATCTCCTCGAAGACGGTCAGCAGACCTCGGCGCGGATGCTTCAACGAATCGAACGCCCCGACCTTGATGAACGATTCGATGGTTCGCTTGTTGAGGCAGTCGGTGGGAACTCTCATGCAGAAGTCGTGGAACGACTCGAACGGGCCGCCGGCCTGGCGCTCGGCGACGATCCTCACGCAGACCGCACTGCCGACGCCCTTGATCGCCGACAAGCCGAAGGTGACGGCTCGTTCGGCCGGGAGGGCGGAGAAGTCGACGTCGGAGACGTTGATGTCGGGCGGGCGCACATCGACCCTCTGCCGTCGCGCGTCGGACAGGTAACCCGCCGCCTTGTCGAGGTTGTCCTTCACCGAAGTCAGGAGAGCGGCGAAGAAGTGCACCGGGTACTTGGCCTTCAGATAGGCGGTCTGATAGCAGACGAGTCCGTAGCCGAAGGAGTGCGACTTGTTGAACGCGTAGTCGGCGAAGTTCTCGATGATGTCGAAGAGGTAGTTGCCCAGTTCGACGCCGTAGCCGGTCCGGTCGCAGCCCTCGATGAACTTCGAGCGCTCCTTCTCCATCAGCTCGCGCACCTTCTTGCCGCAGGCCTTGCGGAGGTTGTCGGCCTCGGCGAGCGAATAGCCGGCGAATCGCTGGGCGACTCGCATGACGCTTTCCTGGTAGATCATCAACCCGTAGGTGTCGGAGAGGATCTCCTCGGCTTGCGGGTGGAAGTACTCGACGGGCTTGCGACGGTTCTTTCGGTCGGCGTAGTCGTAGTGCATGTTGACGCTCATCGGACCCGGGCGATAGAGCGCGATCACGGCCGAGACGTCTTCGAAACTGGTGGGCGCCATCGCTCGAAGCAGTTGCTGCATGGGCGTCGATTCGAGCTGGAACACGCCGGTGGTCTCCCCGCGACCGAGAAGCTCGAAGACCGCTGGCTCCTCGAGCGACACCGTGTCGATGTCGAAGTCGGGATCGACCGTGGCTCGGATGAGTTCGACGGTGTCGGTGATCACGTCGAGGTTTCGGAGTCCGAGGAAGTCCATCTTCAGCAGGCCGAGATCTTCGACGCCGTGCATTTCGTATTGCGTGGTGATGGGAGTCTCGTCGGGTGACTTCCCCTGTTCCGGCTTTCGCTGGACCGGCAGGTACTCGACGAGTGGCTCCTTGGAAATCACGACGGCGGCCGCGTGGATGCCGGTGGAGCGCTTGAGTCCCTCGAGACCCTTGGCGACGTCGATGACCTCCTTGGCCACCGGGTCGGTCTCGTACATGTCGCGCAATTCGGTCGCGGCGCGAAAGCCGTCTTCGAATTTGGGGTGCGGTTCGAGGCAGTACTTCAACGGGGTGTCGCGCCCCATGACCAGCGGCGGCATGGCCTTGGCCAATTTGTCGCCGACGCCGTACTCGTGACCGAGCACGCGGGCGGCATCGCGCACCGCGTTCCGAGCCTTGATGGTGTTGAAGGTGATGATCTGCGCGACACGATCGCGGCCGTACTTCTCGGTGACGTACCTGATCATCTCGTCGCGGTGCCGCGAATCGAAGTCCATGTCGATGTCGGGCATGGAGATGCGACTCGGATTCAGGAAGCGTTCGAAGAGCAGGTCGTAGCGGATCGGATCGATTTCGGTGATGCGCAGGCAGTACGCGGTGGCGCAGCCCGCGGCCGAACCGCGCCCGGGGCCGACCCGGATTCCTCGATCCTTGGCGTGCCGGATCAGATCCCACACGATCAGGAAGTACGACGCGAAACCCATGTCTTCGATGACCTTGAGTTCGTAGGCCAGCCGCTCGACAACCGAGGGCGGCAGCTCCTTGCCCCAACGCTGCGACGCGCCTTCCAGCGTCAGATGCCGCAGATAATCAGCATCGGTCGAGAATCCGGGCGGGAGGGGGAACGACGGCAGTTGCGGCTTTCCGAATTCGATCGTGAGGTCCGCACGTTCGGCGATCCAGAGCGTGTTGTCACAGGCTTCCGGAACCTCCCGGAACAGGTACCGCATCTCGTCGGCTGTCTTGAGGTAGTGCTCGGTGCCGTCGAACTTGAATCGATTCGGATCGGACATGAGCGAGCCGGTCTGAACGCAAAGCAGAGCGTCGTGGGCCGCGCTGTCGTGGCGATGGACGTAGTGCGAATCGTTGGTGGCCAGTAGCGGTGCGCCGATGTCCTGGGCCAGGCGCATGAGAAGAGGATTGGTGCGCGCCTGAT
>JBEAXP010000136.1:0-3092 GCA_041159745.1 Actinomycetota bacterium
GAATCGCTGAGCGACATCGGCGAAGGCGAGCACATCGGCCGCCCCGCACAACTCGCGGGCGGAGTGCATGCTCAGCTGCGCCACACCGGCATCGACGGTCGGGATTCCGAGTCGCGTGGAAGCGATCGGTCCGATCGTCGAACCGCAGGGCATGCTGTTCTTGCTGACGAACACTTGATGCGGTGTGCCCGCCTCGCGGCAACACCGAACGAAGAACGCGGCCGTTTCCGGGCTCGTCGCGTAACGCTGGTTCGAGTTCTGCTTGAGAACGGGTCCGCCGTTGGCCACCGGACGATGTGCGGGCTCGTGGCGCTCGGGATAATTCGGGTGGACGGAGTGCGCGCAATCAGCCGACAGACACGCCGAACGGCGGAGCGAGTCGTGGAAGTCCGAACGGCTGCCGCCGTGGAGCGCCTCGAGCGTCCATTCGAGCCATGGCCCACCCGCACCGTGGGTGCTCTCGGAGCCGACTTCCTCGTGATCGAACAGAGCGATGACCGAGGTCGGACCCGTTGTCGAGCCGGCGCGGCGAAGGATCGCTTCGGTCGCCGCCCAACACGACACCTGGTTGTCGATCCGACCCGAAGCCAGGAGGTCCGACTCGGCCCCGATGAGGCGGGCCGGTTGCGTGTCGAACAGCGACAGTTCCCACGAGACGATTTCGGCGGCTTGTACTTCGGCCAGCTCGGCCAGCCATTCGACGAACTCACCGCTTCTCGGTGATCCGAGGCCCCAGACGGGAAGGAGATGGTTCTGGCGGTCGAGAACCAATCCCTTGTCGTTCACGTCACGATCGAGATGCACAGCCAGCTGCGGCACCCGAGCGATTGCTTCGTTGGAGCGGATCAGACGCGACGACCCATCCACCAAAGTGGCACGACCGGCCACGCCGAGGTCGCGGTCGAGCCAGGAGTTGTTGAGGATTCCGCCGTAGATCTCCACACCGAGTTGCTTCCAGCCGAAGGCTCCGGCGTCGGGTCGAGGCTTCACCCGCAGGCAAGGCGAATCGGTGTGCGCTCCGATCACCCGGAAGCCGTCCGCGCTCGCTCCGTCGTTCACCCAAGCGATCAGCAGACCTTGACTGGCGTGAAAGCCTCGCGCGGGTGGTTGCGAGACGCCTTCCGCTCGCGTGAAGCCGGCTTGCTCCAGCCGCTCGGCCACGTGAGCCACCGAGTGGGCTGGCGACACCGAAGCGTCGAGATGGGTGAGCAGCGAGGCGAGGAGTTCGGCGGTCGCGGGCATGCGAAGAGTCTGTCAGTTCATTTCTGGAACAGGCCGATGGGCAAACCGGTTCCGCGGAGATGCGGGGTCTCGTTGAGGGTGACGACCGAGCGCTCGCCCGACTTGGCGGCGGCCACCCGATGAATCGAGGTGTAGTTGGGGTAGAAGAAGCCCCGCTGATCGCCCAATCCGATGATGCGGGCGATGTACGCGTTGATCACCCCGCCGTGGCACACCACCGCAACTCGCTGCGACGAATGGCTGGCGATGATCGTCTCGATCGAGTCGACCACGCGTTCGATGAAGTCGGCTTCCGACTCGTCGGTGGGCGGCCACTTTCCCTCGAGCATGTCGCGCCACCGGGGATCGTTGGTCGCCTTCAATTCCTCGACGGGAACGTACTCGTTGCTGTTCCGATCGAATTCGGCGACACCGTCGACGATCGTCGGGTCGAGCCCTTGGCCGGTGGCCACGGGGTTCGCCGTCTGGCGCGCTCGCCGCATCGGGCTCGCGTAGACCGCGTCGATCGATTCGGAACGAAGGTACTCACCCAGGAGACGGGCTTGTTCGAGGCCGGCGGGCGACAGTTCGGGGTCGGCCACACCCGTCTCGAGTTCGCGACGAACGGGAATGGCGTGCCGGATGAGGATCAGTTCCATCGATGAACTAGATAAGCAGGTATGACTCCTGACCGACCCATCGGACCGGGTTCGGTCCTGGCGTCCGCCCAGGAGTTCGGACCCGAATCGACGCCGTGTCGACTGATCCTCGTGCACGGAAGTATGGATCGACAAGGAGCCTTCGCGCGCCTTTGTCGTTCTCTCCCCGATATCGGCTGCGTCACGTACGATCGGCGCGGTTACGCGCGTTCACGTGATCTGGTCGGACCTTTCGACGTCTCGGCGCACACTTCCGACCTCGTGCAAGTCCTGGAGGCTTGTCGAAGCGAAGGACGTCGCTCGGCTGTCGTCGGGCACAGCTTCGGGGGCGTGGTCGCCTTGGCCGCGGCATCGCAACGGCCCGACCTCGTGGACGGCCTGGTCGTCTACGAGAGTCCGATGTCGTGGGAACCGTGGTGGTCGAGAAACTCCGGCGGAGCGGCCGCTCTGCAATCGGCCGACCGTCCCGAACTGGCGGCGGAGAACTTTCTCAGGCGCTTCATCGGCGACGAAAGGTGGGAGCGCCTCCCCGAACGCACTCGGGCCGCCCGACGCGCCGAGGGAGTCGTACTTGTCGAGGAACTGGCCAGTCTGCGACGGGGAAGACCCTACGAATTCGACCGCATCGACTGCCCCGTCGTCGTAGGCGTCGGCACCCGGGCCGGGGAGCACATGCGGCGGGGGAGTCAGCTCCTGGTCGACGAATGCGGCAGTCTTCCCCTCGTCGTTCTGGAAGGCGCTCATCACAACGCTCATTCGAGCCGCCCCGCGGAGTTCGCCGAAAGGTTGATTCGACCCTTACTGGGGCTGATCGAAGGGCGTGCGTGATCAGAGCTGGAGGTCGACGTCGACCCCGAGCAGACTGCACTTCACGTCGGCGCCCGCCGTCGAAACCGATGATTTCTCGATGCAATCGTCGATCTGAGCACGCTGGGTGAACACGGTGACACCGAGCGCGAGAGCCACGACCACGATGATCAGTCGGGCGACTGTGCTCACGACGATCTTCACGAGGATCAACCCGATGACGATCGGTACGAAGGATCCGGCCGTCACAAGATTCTTCAGAGTGTCAGCCGCGACAGAAAGCACGAATTCAACCCTAGGCGTTGTGGATCGGTGGGTCGGGGACTGTGAGAACATCTGAGGCATGAGTGATGTGAACCCCGTTCGTCTGACCACCTCGGGACCTCCCGAAACCGTGTTGCCGCC
>JBEAXP010000142.1:0-3626 GCA_041159745.1 Actinomycetota bacterium
GGCCGGGGCGTCCCATCCGGCCAAGTTGGTGCCCACCACGAGACGATCGCGTCCCACGCGCTCGGTCAGCAACCGGAGCGACTCCTCGTCGTGAAGGTGCTGATCGAACCACAGGCGCTTCAAACCGCCCAGGAAGTCGACGGGGTTCTCGCGGGCCCACGGCCGGGTCCGGCCCTGGTGCTCGAGGCGACCGGCCATGTACGCGGTCGCGCCGCCACCGTGCGACACGCAGATGTCGAGACGCGGATGTCGTTCGAGCACTCGTCCGTACACGAGATGGGCGATCGCCATCGTCTCCTCGTACAGGAATCCCACCGACAAGTCGAGGTCGTACTTGCGGATGCGCGCATCGCGCAGAGGCCCGTCGATACCCCAGGGGGCCGGATGCACGAAGATCGGCACGTCGAGGGCCACCGCCCGTTCCCACAGCGGATCGAGGGCCGCATCGTCGAGGTCGATGCCGAAGTCGGTTCCGATGTACGCGCCCACGAGTCCGTGCTTCTCCACCGCGCGCGTGAGCTCGTCACACGACGCAGCCACGTCCTGCATCGGCAGTTGCGCGAAGCCGCGGAAGCGATCGGGATGCGACGCCACCACTTTGGCCATTTCGTCGTTGTGCCATTGGCAGAAGTTGCGGGCCAGGTCGGCTTCGATGTGGTGGAAGTAGGTGAGTGGGTTGGGGGACAGCACCTGGAGATCGATCCCGAGATGGTCGTTGGCCCGCAGACGAAGATCGACGTCCATGAACGGCGAGTTCGCGTAGTTCACGCCATCGAGCACGTAGCCACCCACGCGGAAGCGCGGCCGACCTTCCGGACCGGTGCCGAGTTCGGGTCCGTAGTGGCCAGCGCAACCCATGACTCCGCCCAGCACCACATGGGCGTGCACATCGATCATGTCGTTAGTCTCGCACCGTGACGACGGAACATCGCGGTTCGGTGTACCTGGCCGCCGGATCGTTCCTCGACGTGTCGGCCGACGAACTGGCCGACATCACCCTCGCGACCGAGGGCTGCGATGGGATCGGGCTGCGCCTGTCGGGTGAGCACGCGATCGCCGCCACCGCAGCCGCGCGACACATCCGGTCGCGTCTGGCCGATGGTGGCCGAAGGGTGTTCGACGCCGAAGTGGTGCGGGTATCGGCCGACTTCGTGGCGGAGTCGGCGACACCGCTGATCACACGCGCCGTCGAGGTGGGGGCGGCGTATGTCCTGGCCGTGTCGGATCTCGATGGTTCAGATCCGAACCTCTCGCTGCGTGCTTTCGAGTCGTTGGCTCGCATCGCTCGCGGTCACGGTCTCGACCTGGCCGTCGAGTACATGGCCTGGACGACTCCAAGCGACGTGGATGGCGCCTTCCGTGTGCATTCCGAAACGGGCTGTCGAATCGTCGTCGATCTGCTGCATCACACCCGAATCGGAGCCACCGTGCACGATCTCGAACGCCTGATGCGAGCCGACGCGGTGGCCTGGGTGCAGATCTGCGACGCGCCACGCGAGCGCGAGGCCGACTCGCTTCTTGCCGAGGCTCGCCATGGGCGTCTGATTCCCGGTGAGGGAGCGTTACCTCTTCGTGATCTTCTGGCGGTGGTTCCTTCGCACGTCGACATCAGCATCGAAGTGCAGAGCGATCGACTGCTCGGAGTCGACCCACGCGAACGTGCGCGTCGACTCGTCGACGCCACACGGGCGCTTCTCGGTCGAGCCGACCGCGCCTAGGAGAACAGAACGGGGTACTTGCCGAAGTACGGGCGAGTGGTCGACTCGTCCATCACCGGCGGATCGTTCGGGTCGGGTCGTGCGCCGTGATCGAACAATGCCTGCACCGCGCACGGCACGAGCCCGAAGGTGTGCTCGGCATCCACGCTGTTCACAGCGGTGAGGCCGGCGGCCAGATCCTGTCCGATGCATGCGTGCATGCCCGAGCCGAATGACAGCCCGTACTGCGACACGCCTTCGGGAGTCGTGCGATGCGGATTGAAGTCGTCGGCGTCGGCACCGAACACGGTCTTGTCGCGATTCACGGCCAGCAGATCGATCACGACCTTGCTGCCCTGGGCGATCCTGCGTCCACTCTTGAGCTCGACGTCGGACAGCGCCCAACGCATGGCCACCGGACTCGACGGCTGAAGCCGGATCGTCTGGTGCGTGCTGCGCTGCACGAACGACCGATCGGAGCGCACCAGCGCGGAGTCCTCGGGATGGGCATCGAGCCACTTGAAGATGTTGTGGGCCACGCGGGTGAACGCGGTGGCCGACGTGTGAGCGCCGGCCAGCAGGTAGAACGCGACTTCGCGCACCAGTACGTCGTGGGGCAGATGCAACTGGTCCTCGTTGGCCAGGAGGATGCTCATGACGTCCTTGGGCAACTCGTGGCCGGCATCGAGCAACGCCTTGCGGCGAGCGAGCGACGGCTTCACGAATTCCTCGTCGAACTCGGAGAGCTTGCCGGCCACCTCGGCACGCTTGGCGTCCTTGTCGCCCGTGAAGTGGGCGAGCGTCGCGCCCTCGATGAAGCGCATCAAGTAGTCGTACAGCCGATGAGTCTCCTCGGGAGTTCCGAGGGGTCGGTCGACGCCGGCCGTACTGGCCGCCAGGTTCATCATCATCTGGTGGCCCAGGTCGACGAGCTCGGCCCGACCGGTGGCCACGTGCGGCGTGATGGTTTCGGCGATGATCGGCGGGAAGAGTGTGCGCTCGTACAGTTCGAAGGTCTCGCGACGGAAGAGACGATTCTCGAGACGACGGCGATCGCGATGCTCGGCACCGTGCAAGTTCACGAGCACGTCGCCCATGATCACTTCACCGGCGTCGTAGAGCGCCTGGCGCAAATCCTTCTGGCGGTACGTGTCCTTGGCCTCGTCGAAGGTCGAGATCGTGACGACCGGGATGTCGGTGGTGCTCATGGGATCAGTCTTATGCGTTGGTGACGCCGAGCCCGAGCCCGCCGTCGACGGTCATGACGGCACCGGTGGTCCATTCGGCCCGGGCCAGATACTCGATCGCCTCGGCGATCTCGTCGGAGGTGCCGATTCGGCCCAGTGCATGGGCGGAAGCCAGGCCCTGGAGTCGCTCGAAAGCCGTGGCGTCGTCGAACAGGCCGGCGCGTTGATTGATCTCGGTGAACACCCCGCCCGGTCGAACGCACGAGACCCGCACACCCTTGGGTCCGAGTTCGGCGGCCAGCACTCCGGTGAGGGTCTCGACGGCACCCTTGGTGGCGGCGTACGGCGACGCGCCCGGGAACGCGCGCTGCGAGTGAACCGAACCGATGAAGATCACGGCACCCTGGCTCGCTTCGAGATGGGGGAGTGCCGCTTGCGTGAGCATCATGCCGGCGATCACGTTCGAGTGGAAGACGGCGATGAGGCTCTGCTCGTCGAGGGTTCCGAGCGGACCGCGGTACATGTTGCCCGCGTTGTTCACCAGCACGTCGAGGCGCCCGTTTCCGTGCGAGACAGCGGCGTCGATCATCGCCGTGCGATCGGCGGCCAGCGTCACGTCGCCCACGACACTCGTGCATCGCTCGCCGATCGATTCGGCGACCGCGCGGACCTTGTCGGCCCGGCGACCCGAGATGGTCACCCGAGCGCCGCGATCGGCGAAGTGCTTGGCGGCACCCGCACC
>JBEAXP010000172.1:0-5379 GCA_041159745.1 Actinomycetota bacterium
CTGCGCTCCCATGTTGTCCGCACTGTTCCTCAGCTTCGGCGTCATCTTCGTGGCCGAACTCGGCGACAAGAGCCAGCTCATGGCCTTGGCTTTCGCCGCGCGTTACCGCGCTTGGCCCGTGCTCATCGGCATCTCCATCGCCACCGCGGTCACGCACGCCATCAGCGTTGGCATCGGTGCCGTGGTCGGCGCCCAGCTCCCCACCGACACCATCGCCGTGGTCGCCGGATTCGCGTTCCTGTTGTTCGCCGCCTGGACGTGGCGCGGCGATTCGCTCGACGAAGACGAAGCAAAGGCGGCCGAACGATCGACGCGCAACGCGGTGGTCGCGGCGAGCGTCGCGTTCTTCCTCGCGGAACTGGGCGACAAGACGATGTTGGCCACCATCACCTTGGCCACGAAGGAAAGTGCGTGGGGAACCTGGGTCGGTTCCACCCTCGGCATGGTCGCGGCCGATGCGCTGGCGATCGTGGTGGGCCAGCAGCTCGGCGCCCGCCTTCCCGAGCGATCCATCCGCATCGGCGCGACGTTGTCGTTCGTCGTGTTCGGCGTGCTCTTGATCGTCGAAGGACTCTGATCAGCCGAGCAGATCTTCGGCGGCCTGCCGAACCTGCCAATCGCGATCGTCGAGGGCACTTTTCAGTGCGGCGTCGACTTCGGGGCCGCCGAAAGGCGCGAGCGCCAGAACGGCGCGGCGCCGAATGGCGGGTTTGTCGGAACAGCCGTGCAGGATCGCGGGCAGTCCTCTTTCGTCGCCGATGGCGCCGAGGGCGGCCACCGCGGCTTCGCGCACGAGCACGTCGTCATGATCGGTGGCCAACTCGATGATGCGCCGCAGAGTCGCGTCGGCGATCTCCACCTGTTCGCCGCAGGCCCAGGCGGCCGTTTCGACGACGGACGAGTCGCCATCCGAGAGAAGCGGCGACAGATCGAAGTCGCTCAGAGCGGCCGATAGTTCGGCGACTCGGCGTCGAACTCGTGGTTCGGGATCGACGGCGAATCGTCGCGCCGTGTCGATGTCGAAATTGCCGAGACGAGCCATCGCTCCGAGAGCTGCCTCGCGCACGCCGGCGTCTGTGTCGTCGAGGCCCGACCGAACGAGCGCCACGTCACCGGAGTGTCCGGCGATCACGACTTGGCGGCGTCTCTCGAGGTGGTCGGGATCGGTCACGGGTCAGAGCCGATCGATGATGTTGGTGACCAGCCAGGCCAGAGCAACCGACACGAGCGTGGCCACCACGGCGCTCGCCACGACCGCGATGCCTCCGAGCGCGCCGATTCGCAGCAACCGTTGTTTCACGACGTCGCCCGGAGTGACCGAGGGCTCTTCGTTGTCGTGCTTCGTCGACCGCTCGGTGTGGTGGCTCCGCACACGTTGTCTGGCAGGCTGTCTCCAGCCGACCGCGATCAGCGCCAGCAAGGCGAAGGCGGCAATCGCGGCGACACGAACGGTGAGATCAGTGAGTGACACTCGAGACGACAAGGTAGCCGGGACCGCTCGCCCGGTGTGGGGCGTTCCGTTCGCCACCTTGGCCTTTCTCGTGATGGTCGTGGTGCTCGGCGCGATGGTGTGGCCGATGCAGCGATTCGAGACCGCGCCCGGACGGGCCAAGTTGGTCGCACCTCGCCTCTTCATCGACGACGCGTCCGACGGCGTGAGCGTCTTCGAGCCCGACCGGAGCGTTCGATTCGTCACGGCTCTCGGGAGCGAGTTGGCACCTCTCCAGTCGTTCATGGGTTGGATCGACCCCTACGTCGATGTGCAGACCTGCGAGCAGCGGTTCGGTGATTGCGACCCCGACGCCAACCGCACGATCCAGCTCGGTGCGATGTCGACCGCCAAGGAGATCGCGTCGTTCGTCGCACTCGACTATCTCGGACTCGATGCATCGTTCGACATGGGTCCGGCGCAGGTGGGTGGATTCGATCCGACGCTGTGCCCGGATGATGCTCCCGACCTCCGGGCCTGCCGCGTGCTGTCGGTGGGTGACACCATCGTGAAGATCGACCTCACGACGAATGACAGTGGATCCGCCGACGATTCGATCGATATCGACGTGGTCACCGATCTGTCGAAGGCATTGGCCGAAGCCGAACCCGGCGACGTGATCCGGCTCGTGGTCCGTCCCTTCGATGCGCCCGCCGACGAGGTGCGAACGGTGAAGGTCGAACTGATGGCGAGCCCGGATGATCCGAATCGCACGATCATCGGCTTCAACGCCCGCGACACGCGGACGGTGAAGTTGCCGTTCGAGATCGGTATCGACACGGACGAGATCGGCGGTCCGTCGGCCGGCCTGGCCTTCACGGTGGCGCTCATCGACGAGTTGTCGCCCGGCGACCTGTCGCCGCCGGGGGGAGTGGCCCTCACCGGGACGATCGCCGAGGACGGTTCGGTCGGACCGATCGGCGCGCTCGTTCAGAAGGCCATCGCGGTGAAGCGTTCGGGTGCGCGCCACTTCATCGTCCCGGCCGGGCAGGACCCAGCCGACGTGGAAGAGGCTCGACGCGCGGTGGGTACGTCGGTGGAGATCAAGACCGTGGCGACTCTCGCCGAGGCGTTGGCGGCACTCGAGCAATGGGGTGGCGAACCAGTCACACGTGGCTGACGCTGGGACGATCCGGCGATTGCCACCCCTTGTCCACAGGTATTCCGTACCCTTGATCCGTGGCTATTTCATTTTCGCGCCCTGATCCGTCGTCCCCGGCCGCTGTTGCCGGGGCCTCGTTCCCGACCAGTCGCCGCGGATTCGATCCGACCGAGGTCCGCGATTTCCTGCGCATGGTCGCCGCCGAGCTGTCGCGCCTCCAGGAACGCGAGCGGTTCCTCGAGCGTGAGGTGGCCAATCGCCCGGAAGGGTCTCCCTTCATTCCGGCCGATCTCGACGACGACGCGATCACCGAGATGCTCGGCGAGGAGACCGCCCGGATCATCCAGGCCGCCCGCGAGGCCGCCGGCAAGATCCGGGCCCGCGCCGAGGAGACGGCCCAGCGCCTGCTCCGCGATGCCACTGAAGACGCGGCTCGCATCCGGGAAGAGGCCGAACTCGAAGCGGCCCGTCGCCGTCAGGACGCCGCTTCCGATGCCGAGGCCGAGATTCTCATGGCCAAGCAGCAGGGCCGCGACATGGTGGAAGAAGCTCGGGCGTATCGCGAGCGCGTGTTGGCCGATGTGGCCCGCCGCCGCGAGCTCGCGCGCGAGCAGATCGAAGACCTGATCCATGGACGCGATCGACTGGTGCAGTCGTTCGAGCGGGCGCGTATCGCGACCGACGACGTGCTGCGTGATCTCGCCGACGCCGGTGACGAGCCGTCCGAGTTCGTGAACCTGGCCAACACCACCGGCCCGGTGCCGATCGTGGTGCAGGCCGACGAGATGCACGAGTCGATGCGTCGCCCGATGCCCACGCAGTTCTACGACCAGGATCGCGACGAGGCCGACACGCTCGTTCATGAGCAGGTCGTGGTTCGACATCCGAGCATCGACAATCCCACGGCATCGATGACCGCGGCCGAAATGGAAGAAGTGCACGCGGTCGTCGTCGAAACACCAGTCGTCGAAACACCAGTCGTCGAAACACCTATCGTCGAAGAGACGGACGTGGTGGAGACACCCGAGCCGGTGATCCAACCTGTTGTGGAGGCTCCCAAGCCGTCGAATGTGGTTCAGTTGTTCGGCAAGAGCGAGCCGGCCACGCCCGACGTCACGGTCAGCGAGTCGGTGAAGCCCGCGGCTCGTCCGGCGGTCCCGGTCGACGACATCTTCGCGAAGTTGCGCCGCGCCAGCGCCGAGTCGGTGGCCAAGGAGGCCAACAGCAAGTCGGGTGCGTCGACCGAGAAGGTGGAAGTGAAGGACGAGGCTCCCACGCCGGCCGCACCGAAGGCGGCGACGCCCAAGTCGGCGACGTCCCCCAAGCTCGACGATCTCGCCGATTCGGTCACCACGTTCGAGTCGCGCGACGAGATCTTGGTGCCGCTCGTGTTGACGATGGGTCGCAAGATCAAGCGTGTTCTCGCCGACGAGCAGAACGAAGTGCTCGACATTCTCCGCGGCCGTGCCGTGGTGAAGACGCTCGACGCGATCGTCGGGCCCAAGTCCGATCACACCAAGCGTTTCTGCTCGGCGTTGTCGGCCTCGGTGAAGTCGGCGGCCATCGCGGGTGCGCGCTCCATCCACACCTCTGGTTCGGTTCCCTCCGACAAGGCGTTGGCCGAGATGGTGGCACCGCAGTTGAAGGCCATCGACGAGGCGATCATCACCGCTTTCGTCGAGCCGTTGCGTGAGCGCCTGAGCCGTTCGATCTCGCAGGCGGGTGGCAGCAATGCCGAACTGTCGTCGCTCGTGCGTTCGGTGTATCGGGAGTGGAAGAACCAGATCGTCGACGAGCACATCGACGACATCGCGTACACGGCTTTCGGACGCGGTGCGTTGTCGGCGCTCGACCCGGACATGAAGGTGTGCTGGAAGTTCGATCCGGCTGGCCCGGGTTGTCCCGACGCCGAAGACAATTCGTTGGCGGGTGCAATTTGTGGAGGCGATGCGTTCCCCACAGGTCACACTCACGCACCGGCACATGCGGGCTGCCGCTGTGCACTTGTTCCTGTGCGCAACTAACCTGCGCGTGTGCGCATCCCCTCGGACCTTCCCCGTGGTCCGCGCCGCCGGTCTTCGTCGACTGGCCGACCCCGTTGGGTGTCGCGCGGGCGGATCATCCTCATCGTCGTTGCGGCGATCCTGTTGTTGCTCGTGCTCTCGGCACGACAACTGGCCAGTTTCTACGTCGACGCACTGTGGTTCGACTCGGTCGACCAGAGCAGCGTGTTCTGGGATTCGCTGTGGGCGAAGGTTCTGCTCGGTGCGTTGTTCACCGCCGCTTTCGCAGTCGTCTGCCTGTTCAGCCTGACTCTGGCCGAGCGACTCGCCCCCAAGGATCTCCCCACCGGCCCCGAACGAGAAGTCGTCGAGCGTTACCGCCAGATCATCGGCCGTCGCTCGCGCCTGCTGCGTATCGCGATCTCGATCGTGTTCGGTCTGCTCGTCGGCTTGCCGGCCACCAGCCAGTGGCAGTCGTGGCTCCTTTTCCGTAACTCGCAGAGTTTCGGCACCGACGATCCGCAGTTCGGCGTCGACGTCGGGTTCTACGTGTTCCGCCTGCCGTTCCTCACCTACGTGGTCGACTGGGCGTTCGCCGCTCTCGTCTTCATCGTGATCTTGTCGGCGATTCTGCACTTCCTGAACGGCTCGATCCGGGTGCAGACACCAGGGGAACGCGTGGCGCGCGGTGCCCGCATCCAACTGAGTGTGATGTTCGCGTTGTTGGCGGCCATCAAGGCCGTCGACTACTGGTTGCAGCGTTTCGAACTCACGGTGTCGACGCG
>JBEAXP010000029.1:0-7804 GCA_041159745.1 Actinomycetota bacterium
GGCGATCACACGGAGCCGATGCATCTCGGCGATGCGGCCAGCCGTGGTGATGAGAGTCTCGTCGGCCCCGCTCACGAGGATCACGGGCAGCCCGCGACGAGTCGCGCCCAAGCGACTCATCACTTCGATGCCGTCCAACTCGCCCAGCGACAAGTCGAGCACCACCAGATCGAAACGGCCCTGGATCGCCTCTTCGATCTCGCCGGGTGAACTCGCGGTTCGGACGGAGAAGCCGGCCGACTCGGCCACGGCCTCGATCAGTTCGCAGATCGCCGGCTCGTCGTCGATCACCAGGACGCGGGGCGACTCAGACATCGCTGGCCTCGGCGAGATACGGCATGAGGGCACCGTACAGGTCGTCGCGCGAGAAGGGTTTGGCGAGAGTTCGCTCCCCCAACTCCTGCAGCGCGCGCATGCTCGAGCTGTAACCGGTCATGAAGATCACCGCCAGGTCGGGTTGGATCGCCGACGCCAATTTGGCCAACTCGATCCCGTCGATCTCCTCACCGAAGTTGGCGTCGGACACCAACACGTCGGGGGCGAACTCCTCCACCATCTCGAGCGCTGCTTTCGGCGAGGTCGCGAACCGAGCATCGACACCGACATCGATGAGCCATGACGCCACGAGCTCGGCCAGTGATTGCTCGTCATCGGCCACCACGACCCGACGGCCGGCGCGCCGGCGCGGCGCGCTCGTCGCTTCGGTGTCCGACGGATCGTGCACCGGAAGAACGAGTGACACCGTCGTGCCCACTCCGAGTCGACTGCTGAGCGTCGCGGTGCCGCCGGTCTGCCGGGCGAACGCGTACACCGTCGCCAGACCCAGACCAGTGCCGCTTCCCGGCTTCTTGGTGGTGAAGAAGGGCTCGAACGCGCGAGCGACGACGTCGTCGCTCATTCCCGATCCGTCATCGGTGATCGACAGGCGAATGAACGAGCCCGTGAGACCCCAGGTCGGATCGAGTTCGTCGACCCGATGGGCCGCGATCGTGAGTGTGCCGTTGGGCCCCATCGCATCGCGTGCGTTGAACGCAAGGTTCAGGATGCACGACGACAACCGGCCGGCATCGAGCATCAACTGCACCGACTGATCGGGGATGTCGACGGCCACGGTGCGGCCGGCACCGAGCGCTTGCCGCACGAGCGGCAGGATTCCCTTCACGAGATCGGCGAGGGTGACCGCACTCTCCTCGAGCGGTTGGCTGCGGGCCACCGCCAGCAGGGACTTGGTGATCTCGGCGCCGCGTTCGACGGCCGACACTGAGCGCGACACGAACTTCGACAACTTCTCGTCGTTGACGACGACGTCGTTGGTGGCCATCAGCTGCAGGTTTCCGAGGGTCACGAAGAGCAGATTGTTGAAGTCGTGCGCGAGCCCGCCCGC
Organism: Actinomycetota bacterium; assembly: GCA_041159745.1. Lineage (GTDB taxonomy): Bacteria > Actinomycetota > Acidimicrobiia > Acidimicrobiales > Ilumatobacteraceae > Casp-actino8. The sequence goes on from JBEAXP010000029.1 coordinate 1,385, forward strand.
CAGGGCTCCGAGGGCCTCCATGCGTTCCGATTGCGCCGAACGCATCGCGCGCTCTCGGCGCTCGGTGGCGTCATTCACCTGCAGGAAACCCTGGCCGCCCTCCAGCGGACGAGCCTCGATCTCGAGGATGCGCATCGAACCGTCGTCTTCTTCGTCGGGAAGTTCGGCCGAGGACGGAGCGCCATCGAGCACCGCCGTCATGACGTCGTCGAGAACCTTCACGGCCACCGAATCGTCGGCCACGCCCAAGGCTTCGACGACCGAACGGCCGGTCGGTGAGCCACCGGAGTGGCGGCGAATGTCGTCGTTGGCCGCCACGACTCGTCGCTTCGAGTCGAAGACCAGTGCGACACCGCTCGACGTCTCGACCAGAGCGCGTATCAAGGTGTCGCGTCGCTTCTTCTCTTGCAGCGAACGGCGACGCACGAGTCGGGCGATGACCACGAGTGACAACGCCCAGACGACGATCACCACGACGACAGCGGTCACGCTCTCGATCGTACGGGAGTGGCCGGTAGCATCTCGGTGACCGGGGAGTGGCGCAGTGGTAGCGTTCCTGCTTTGGGTGCAGGAGGTCGGGGGTTCAAATCCCCCCTCCCCGACTCTCGACGACGAGCCGTGCTGTGGCAGGGTTCGTCCATGAGCATCCTCGATCTTCCGATTCACCGTCTCGACGGTTCGCCCTCCACCCTCGGCTCGTTCGGCGCCAAGGCGTATCTCGTGGTCAACGTGGCGAGCAAGTGCGGGCTGACACCTCAGTACACCGGACTCGAGGATCTTCAGAAGAGGTATGGCGGCAAGGGACTCAGCGTGGTCGGCGTGCCGTGCAACCAGTTCGCCGGACAAGAGCCCGGCTCACCCGACGAGATCGCCACGTTCTGCTCGGTCACGTACGGCGTGACGTTCCCGCTCACCGAGAAGATCGACGTGAACGGCGACGGCCGTCACCCGATCTACGGCGAACTCACCAAGGTGGCCGACGCGGAGGGAACCTCCGGCGACATCCGTTGGAACTTCGAGAAGTTCCTCGTGGCCGGCGATGGCCGCATCGTGGCCCGCTTCAGCCCGATGGTCGCGCCCGACGACCCGGCGATCGTCGGTGCGATCGAGAACTTGTTGGGCTGAATCAACCCAACTCGGTCGCCGCACCGGTGAACTGGGACTGATACAGCCGGTGGTACGCGCCTTTGGCTCGCAACAAGTCGTCGTGCGAACCCTGCTCGACGATGGCCCCGTTCTCCATCACCAGGATGATGGTCGCGTCGCGGATGGTGGAGAGTCGGTGGGCGATCACGAAGCTCGTGCGGTCGCGCCGCAGGGCTGACATCGCCTTCTGAATGAGCACTTCGGTGCGTGTGTCGACCGAACTGGTCGCCTCATCGAGGATCAAGATGGCCGGGTCGGCGAGGAACGCGCGAGCAATGGTGAGGAGTTGCTTCTCGCCAGCACTCACGGCGGCACCCTCGCCGTCGAGCACCGTCTCGTATCCGTCGGGCAACGAGTGCACGAAGCGGTCGACGTAGGTGGCCTTGGCGGCGGCCAGGATCTGCTCGTCGGTCGCCCGCGGATTGCCGAAAGCGATGTTCTCCCGGATTGTTCCGTTGAACAGCCAGGTGTCCTGCAACACCATTCCGATCTGCGACCGCAGTGACGAACGCGGAATCCCGGAGATGTCGCGGCCGTCCAGCACGATTCGTCCGGCGTCGAGCTCGTAGAAGCGCATAAGGAGATTCACGAGGGTCGTCTTGCCGGCCCCGGTTGGTCCGACGATCGCCACCGTTTCGCCCGGCCGCGCCCCGAACGACAAGTTGGAAATCAGCGGCCGATCGGGTGAGTACGAGAACGAGACGTTCTCGAAGCGGATGTCGCCCCGTGCCGGCTCGGACGGAGCGTCGCCTCGATCAGGCGTCTGTTCGACCGCGTCGAGGAGCTCGAACACGCGCTCGGCCGACGCGACGCCCGACTGCAGAACGTTGAACATCGATGCCGTGGTGGTGAGCGGAACCGTGAATTGGCGCGAATACTGCGCGAACGCCTGGATGTCTCCCAGAGTCAAGGCACCCGAGGTGACGCGCATTCCGCCGATCACGGCGATGGCCACGAAGTTGAGGTTGCCGAGGAACATCATCACGGGCTGGATCGACCCGGACATGAATTGGGCGCCGTCGGCCGCTTCGAACAGGTCCTGATTGGTGCGGGCGAAGCGCGTCTCCACCTCGGACTGCTGGCCGAACGCCTTGACGATGGCGTGCCCCGTGAACGTCTCCTCGATGATTCCGTTCACCTGCCCGGTCTTGGCCCACTGAGCCATGAACTTGGCTCGCGAGCGCTTCGCGATGCTCTTGGTGGCGAAGAGCGAGATGGGGATGACTGCCAGCGCGATGAGAGCGAGCAGGATCGAGACGTCGAACATCATCGCGAGAACGCCGACGATCGTGAGCACAGAAGTGAGCAATTGGCTGAGCGACTGCTGGAGGCTCTGGGAGATGTTGTCGATGTCGTTGGTGACTCGACTGAGCAGATCGCCACGCGAGTTATGATCGACGTACGACAACGGAAGCGAGTGGATCTTCGCCTCGACGTCGCGACGAAGCCTGAACATGGTGCGCTGCACGACACCGGCCAACAAGAAGGCCTGGAGATAGCCCAGGAGATACGAGCCGACGTACACGGCCAGAGCAAGGCCCAATGTTCGGTGCAGACGGCCGAAATCGATCCCGCCCGAGAACAGCCCTTCGAAGACGATGTCGGTGGCTCGCCCGAGAATGCGAGGCCCGAGCACGACCAGCGTCACGCTCACGACGGCGAGAATCATGATGACGATGACCACGGTTCCGTCGCGTCCGAGGCGACGCGCGAGGCGACGCGACGTGCCACCGAAGTCCTTCGACTTCTCGGTGGGGATCCCGACCGAGTGGAAACGGCCGGTCCGCATCTCCGTCACCGAGGCGCCACGAGGCTGGTTCATGCCGCACCCTCCTCGGAGTACTGGGACTGAACGATCTCCTGGTATGTCGGGCACGACGCGAGCAGGTCGTCATGGGTCCCGAGTCCAACCACTTCGCCGTCTTCGAGAACCAGGATGTGATCGGCGTGGCGAATGGTGGAGACGCGTTGCGCAACCACGATCATCACCGATTCGCGAGTGACCGGCGCGAGGGCGGCTCGCAGCCGCGCATCGGTGGCGAGATCGAGAGCCGAGAAGGCGTCGTCGAACACGTAGAACTCGGGACGGCGAATCACCGCTCGGGCGATGGAGAGACGCTGTCGCTGACCGCCCGAGACGTTGGCTCCGCCCTGCGTGATCGGCGCCTCGAGCCCACCCGGCATCTGGGCGACGAAGTCAGCGGCCTGAGCGATCTCGAGCGCCTCCCACATCTCGGCTTCGGTTGCGTCCGATTTTCCGTACCGCAGGTTCGATGCGACGGTCCCCGAGAAAAGGAACGGCTTCTGCGGCACGAGTCCGACTCGCGACCAGATCACTTCGGGAGCGAGTTCGCGAACGTCGACTCCGTCGACCAGCACCGAACCAGCCGTCGCGTCGACGAGGCGTGGGATCAAGTTGACCAGGGTCGTCTTGCCGGATCCCGTGCTCCCGATGATCGCGAGCGTCTCACCCGGGCCGATACGGAACGAGACGTCGCGAAGTACCGGCTCGGCCGCCCCGGGGTAGCTGAATCCGACGTGCCGGAACTCGAGGGTCGCCACTTCGTCGACGGTCGTGCGCGCGTCGGGTGAGATGACCACCGACGTTCGGGTATCGAGAACCTCCACGATGCGCTCGGCGCTCGCCGACGCCCGCGGCCACATAGCGGCCATGAACGTCGACATCAGCACGGCCATCAGGATCTGGATGAGGTAGGTCAGGAACGCGAGCAACGATCCGATCTGCGTGGTGCCGTCCTCCACGCGATACGCACCGACCCACACCACCGCCACGCATGAAGCGTTGACCACCAACGTGACCGTCGGGAACATCAAACCCTGCAATCGTCCACCGCGCAACGCAGTGGCGGTGAGCGACGAGTTGGCCGAACGAAAACGCTCGACCTCCTCCGGCTCGCGAACGAAGGCTCTAACGACACGGATCCCGGTGAGTTGCTCGCGAAGAATCTCGTTGAGGCGATCGACCTTCTCCTGCATGACGCGGAAGTTCGGCACCATGCGACCGATGATGTTGGCGAGAAGCACGATCACCACCGGGATCGCCACCACGATGATCCACGACAAACCCGCGTCCTCGTGAATCGCAAGAGCAACGCCGGCCACGGCCGTGAAGGGCGCCGCGAGAAGCATCGTGCAGGTCATCAGAACCAGCATCTGGACCTGTTGAACGTCGTTCGTGATGCGTGTGATGAGCGAGGGCGATCCGAAGTGGTTGAGTTCGCGAGCCGAGAACGAGTTCACCTGATGGAAAAGCGAAGCTCGGACATCGCGGCCGAACGCCATGGCGACCTTCGCTCCCCATCGCACGGCGAGAACCGAGAAGAAGACCTGGACGAGCGACACTCCGAGCATCACCATTCCGAGTCGACCGATGTAGCCGGTGTCGCCGCGAGCGACTCCCTTGTCGATGATGTCGGCATTGAGGGTGGGAAGCAGCAGGCCGGCCACCGACTGGATGGCCTGGAAGAGAACGACCACCGCGAGAACCCTTCGGAAAGGCCTCAACGCCTCGGATAGCAACCTCTTCAACACGCTCGGTCGACGATAGCCCCCGATCTAAGGTCGAACCATGAGCGGGATTCCCGTGATCGACCTGTCGCAGTCCGGATCGACCGACTCCATCGCGCGGGCCTGTGAGGAAATCGGCTTCTTCTGCGTCACGGGCCACGGAGTGAACGAGGCGATGCTCGATTCGTCGTGGCGGGCCGCGCGAGAGTTCTTCGACCTGCCTCTCGATGCCCGCATGCGAGTGGCCATGCCCTACGCGGGTTATCCCTACGGCTACTCCCCTTTGTCGGGCGAGACCCTGGCGCGGTCTCTCGGCGATTCGGCACCGCCCGACCGCAAGCAGTCGTTTGCGATCGGCCCGGTGACGATGCCCGCCCACACCATCACCGACCCCGACGAAGAGTTCGCCTGGTCGCCCAACTTGTGGCCCGAGGAACTGCCGATGCTCCGGAAGTCGTGGACCGATCGCTACACCGCGTTGAGCGAACTCGCCGCACGTTTGCTCTCGTTGATGGCCGAGTCGCTTCGACTGCCCACCGATTACTTCGACTCGATGATCGACCGACACACCAGCGCGATGCGAGCTCTCGACTACCCCGGGGTCGCCGACTCGACCGCTGCGATCTCCGATGGCCAGTGGGGAGCCAGTGCTCACACCGACTACGGCACTCTCACGATTCTCGAAACCGATCCCGACCAGCCAGGCCTTCAGGTTCGGCGGTCGGATGACGAATGGATCGACGTCGATGCACCGAGGGGCGCGCTGGTGGTCAACCTGGGCGATGCGATGGAGCGATGGACCAATGATCGGTGGCGATCCACGTTGCACCGCGTGACGATTCCGGCCGGACGACGTCAGTCGATCGCGTTCTTCCACAACGCCAATTGGGACGCCGTGATCGAGTGCCTGCCGACGTGTCTCGAACCCGGCGAAGAGGCCCGCCACTCGCCCATCGCCGCCGGACCTCATCTCATGAGCAAGTTCAAGTCGACCGTCAACCGATACTGAACCTTCCAACATCTAGGCTCGCCACGATGATCGACTGGGCCGCTGACTTCATCGACGCCATCGGACTCCTCGGCGTGGCGGCCCTGGTGGCTCTCGAGAACATCTTCCCGCCCATTCCGTCCGAACTCGTCCTTCTTCTCACCGGGTTCAACGTGAGCGAATCCCGATTCGGTTTCGTGGGAGCGATAGTTTTCGCCACGATCGGCTCGGTGGTGGGCGCCTATTTCCTCTACGGGATCGGCCGCCTCCTCAGTGAAGCGAGGCTCGAAGCGTTCCTCGCCGGTATCGGGCGCTTCGTCGGTTTGAAGAAGTCCGATGTGCACAAGGGATTCCAGTGGTTCGAGCGGCACGGAACGATGGTGGTCCTCTTCGGTCGGCTGGTGCCGGTGGTCCGCTCGGTCGTCTCGATTCCGGCCGGTGCCGACAAGATGCCGCTCGGGCGTTTCTCGCTGCTCACCGCTTTCGGTTCTCTCGTGTGGAACACGATCTGGATCTCGATCGGCTGGGGTCTGGGCGACCAATGGAAGAAGGCTGGACGCTGGGGCGACTACATCCAGTACGGCGCGATCGCTCTGATCGCCATCGGCCTGGTGATGTTGATCGCCCGTGCCCGACGGAGGTCCGGCTCGCTAACATGAGCCTCCCTTGCGGGTGTAGCTCAATGGCTAGAGTTCCAGCCTTCCAAGCTGGCTATGCGGGTTCGATTCCCGTCACCCGCTCCAGCGCCGAAGGCGCTC
>JBEAXP010000089.1:0-4522 GCA_041159745.1 Actinomycetota bacterium
GCGTCTCGATCAGCGAGTCGAAGCCATGTTTCATTCCGGTGATCGTGAACTTCCGGTCGAGGTGATGCCCGGGATCGAGCCCAACGATCATCGTCGCGCCCTCGCGCTCGTCGACCTCGTCTCGCGGCCTGATGTGGAGAATGCACACGACGGCTTCGGGTTGTCGACTCGTCGGCGGGCGCATCGCTTCGTGTCTCGACAGCATGACGCGAGGTCGTCCTGGTCGACCGGTCGGTGGGGACGTCATGCAATTGTCTCGACCCGAACGATCCGCCCGTCGCCGCGACGTGCAACAGCCGAGGATTCCGGACCGGAGACGATTGCAGGAGGCCCGCTCGACACCGTCGACACAACGAAGTCCGCGGGCCGGATGCCGTCGACGGGCCGGAGATCCGTCGGATGTTGCCTTCCCGGGCTGTGTGGTGAAGTTCGCCCACACTCAGCCCCATCACCTCGATCCCTGGGAGGGTGGAGGGCCGACAGACATGAACAATTTGGTTCCCTTGTGTAGTCGGCATCACCATGCGGTGCACGAGGGCGGGGTCCGGATCCGGCTCGACCCGGTGACCCGACACGTCCGAATCCAGACCTAAAGTTCTGGGGTCTCGAAGGGGGAGTGCTGTGGGGGTTTCTCGTTCAGTCGCGGCTGCACCGCGTCGTCGGTCGTTCGTCGGCGCGCTGATCGCGACGGCATTCATCGTTGCCGGACTCGGCCTGGGTGATTCCGCCGATGCCAAGACGCCCACTGGCGTCACCGCGAACAAGGAGTGGCAGACCGGGTCGCTGCCTCGTGGGGTCACCAAGGCCAAGATCGACGCGCTGGTGACACCAGCCATGGGTGCTCGCAACAATCCCAACCGGGTTCGCAGCGTTCTCATCACCATCGGCGATCGCATCGTGTACGAGCGGTATCACCCGCGCGACAACAAGAACACGGTGATGACGGCGTTCTCGGTGTCGAAGAGTTTCACGTCGACAATCGTCGGACTCCTCGCGAACGACGGGTTCCTGTCACTCGACGCGCGGGTGCCGGTTGCGTCGTGGGCCGACCCGGCCGATCCACGTAGCACGATCACGCTGCGGAACATGTTGCACATGGCGTCCGGAATCCAATGGGATGAATCACTGGTACCGAACAACGACCTCATGAAGTTGACCGCTGCACCGAGCGCATCTGAGTACGGAGCCAACAAGCCAGCCGATAAAGCGCCCAATACCGAGTGGGAATACAACAATGGCACCTCGGCGATTCTTGGCAGCTTGGTCTATCCCATCGCCGGATCCGTCCCGGCGGCCGAGGCGTATATGCAGCAAAAGCTGTTCGGTGCCATTGGTATCAAGACCTTGAAGATGGGGAAGGACAGCACCGGCCGCTACCTCGGTTACATGGGCGCCGACATGACCACGCGCGACTTTGCCCGCTTCGGGTTGCTCTACCTGAACCGCGGCATGTGGGGCACGAAGCGTGTTCTGCCCGAGTCATGGGTCGACTTCGTGAAGACTCCCTCGACGGTGAACCCTGAATACGGCGGACATTTCTGGCTCTACAAGGACGGTGGCTTCATGGCTCGCGGTGCCGGCGGTCAGCAAATCGTCATCGCGCCAGCCAAGAAAATGGTGATGGTGATCACCCTCGACTTCCAGTTGCCTGACCACGCGGCGTCGATGGCCAAGGGTCAGAAGCTCCGCGACGACATCTACGCGCTGTTCCCGAATCAGTGATCGACCAGTAGAAGTTCGACGTAAGAGAGTTCAACGCAAGAGAGTTCAACGAGAGCAGTGAGTCATCGATGAATACCACCAAGAAAGTTTCACGCAACCTTCGGCCACTTCTGGTCGCTGCCGCTCTCGCAATGTCGGCGGTGTGGTCGGGGGTTCCGGGTTCCAACGTCGCCGTCATTCACGCCGCGCCCAAGACGGGTGTTCAGTACGGCAAGGCCTGGCAGACCGGTTCGCTGCCGAAGGGTGTCAGCAAGAAGACTGTTGACAATCTCGTCAATGCAGCCATTGGACCGAGGTCGAACCGCGAGCGGGTGCGCAGTGTCGTCATCGTCAAGAGCGACGCGAGCGGCGACAAGATCGTCTACGAGAAGTATCACTCGCTCGACAAGCGCGACCAGGCGCACGACACGATGTCCATCTCCAAGAGCATCACGTCCGCTCTCATCGGGATGCTTGTCGGCGACGGAAAACTCACACTCGATCAGAAGGCGCCCGTGGCGGCGTGGTCCGATCCAGCCGATCCGCGCAACGCCATCACGATTCGCAACCTGCTCAACATGTCGACGGGTCTCGAATGGACCGAGGACTACTTCAGCCCCGAGTCGTCGACGTTGGCCATGCTCCGTGCACCGAATGCGTCCGCTTACGCCGCATCGCTACCGCTCTCGGTTCCGCCCGGAACCCAGTTCGAATACAACTCGGGCAACACCGCGATCCTCATGGGAATCGTCACCGACACGATTGGGGGCGTCGCGGCCACGGATGCCTTCATCAAGACCCGCTTCCTGGATCCGCTCGGCATCAAGTCGGCCCAGTTCCAACGCGACCCCTCCGGACGCATCGTGGGATTCATGGGCATCAACATGTCGTCACGCGATCTGGCTCGCTTCGGCCTGCTTTATCTGAACGACGGCGTGTGGGGCGGCAAGCGACTGCTACCCGACGGTTGGGTCGGATTCTCGCGGACCCTTGCGCCGACCAGCGACAAATACGCGGGTCACTGGTGGAAGTATCAGGACGCGTTCGAAGCCGAGGGCTTCTACGGCCAGTTCGTCCTGGTCTCGAACTCGAAGAAACTGATCATCGTCATCACCACCGCGACCGAAGGCAGAGCGGCCGTTCAGTGGCCCAAGGCGACCGGACTTCGCGATGCGCTCTACGCGCTGTTCCCCGCGGCGTAGACGTACCTCGGCGATGTGACTAGTACCCCGCTTTGCGATCTCGTCCGAGTTCGCGGGCGATCTCACGAGCGGCGTCCTTCTTCGCGATGGCCTGACGCTTGTCGCCCTTCGTACGACCTTTGGCCAGGGCCAACTCCACCTTGGCCCGGCCGTCCTTGAAATAGAGCGACAAAGGCACGAGGGCCAAGCGCTCCTGGCCCATGCGGGCGTTCAGACGGGTGATCTCGTCGCGATGCAGCAGCAACTTGCGCGATCGATTCGGGTCGTGGGCTCCCACACCGTGGGCGAACTGGTACGGCGCGATGTGCACACCCTCCAGCCAGACCTCCCCGTCGTTGATGCGCGCGTACGCATCGGCCAACTGAACCTGTCCCTCGCGCAGGCTCTTCACCTCGCTGCCCTGCAGCATGATGCCGGCTTCGAACACGTCGAGGATCGAGAAGTCGTGTCGCGCCTTGCGATTGCTGGCGATGATCTTGGTGCCGGGGCCGGGCATGGTTGCCTCAGGCTAGGGAGGTCATAGCCTCGGAAACGTGAACGGCGTGAACACGGTTCTCGAGATCACTCCAGAAGTGCGCGACCAGATGTGCGCGTTGGCGTTGGCCGAGTATCCGCTCGAAGCGTGCGGGCTGATGGCGGGGGAGCCCGGTCGTGCGCGCATCACGCGATTCTTCCCGTGTCGCAACATGGAGAAGTCGGCACGGATCTACACACTCGACCCCAAGGATCATCTGCGTGCCGAGCGCACCGCCGAGGATGCCGGACTCGAGATCATGGGTGTGATGCACAGCCACACCCACAGCGAGGCCTATCCGAGTGCCACCGACGTGGCCGCCGCCCCCGATCCGGCCTGGCATTACCTGATCGTCACCCTGAAGCGGGAGAATCCGGAGATCCGGTCCTTCCGGATCGTTCGGGACCCCCAGGGTTCTCCGGAACAGGCCATCACCGAGGTCAGGGTCCAGGTCGCCCCGGGCTGAGCACGGCCGAGATCGGGACGTCGGGGGTTTCCACTGTCACGCCCGTAGGATCCCTGATAAACCCGACCGGGTTTGTAGGTTTTAGGTCCCGGGGCAGGCAACAGGCCCCCGACTCGCGAGCGAGGTGAACACGATGAGCGTCTACTCCGGTGAGGGCTACGGCCAAGGGTTCTCCGGCCACGGTCACTCGCACGCGTTCGCCAACTGGCACGAGAGCGTCCTCGACCTCATCGGCAACACACCGGTGGTCGATGTGAGTCGTTTGTCGCCCAACCCCAACGTTCGGATTCTGGCCAAGCTCGAGATGCAGAATCCCTTCGGTTCGGTGAAGGACCGCATCGCCAAGGCCATGATCGAGGAGGCCGAAGAATCGGGTCGGCTGCTTCCGGGCCAGACGATCCTCGAACCGTCGTCCGGCAACACCGGCATCGCACTGGCGGCCATCGCGCGCATCAAGGGTTACCCGATCAAGATCCTCATGCCCACCAGCGTCTCGATCGAACGCCGTCAGATGCTCGAGATCTTCGGTGCTGAGGTCATCCTCACGCCGGGCGAAGAAGGTTCGAACGGCGCGGTGAAGCGCGCGGTCGAGCTGGCCGCACAGCATCCCGAGTACTGCTTCTTGTATCAGTACGCCAA
>JBEAXP010000134.1:0-29469 GCA_041159745.1 Actinomycetota bacterium
GTTCGGCGATCTGGTTGCCGCCCTCGATGGTGAAGCCGTGCCGGCCGCTCGAACACTCGGTTTCGTCGCGACGATCATGGCCGAGCACGTGCGATTGCTGTCGGCGCACTTCCCGTCCGACGATGCCGGAACCGATCGCGGCGTGCGTGATTTTCGCAAGCACGTGTCGTGGTATCTCACCGGCTATCCGGTGGGCGGCGAGATTCGCGCGCGTTTGGCCATGGCCTCGTCGGTGAGCGAAGTCGACGATCTGCTCGGCGAGATGCTGGCGGTCAACGGTCCCGATCTGCCGGTGGTGTCCGGCGGCGAACGCATTCGTCGCGGCAAGACCAACGGGCCCATTCGTGTCGCGTTGCCCGATGGCTATCTCGAGCGCCTCGACGACATGTGTGTTCCCGACGACAACGACGTGATGGCGTTGTCGGGTGGGTGAGCGGGAGCAACGACCGTGTCCGACGTGATTCTCGGTTCGAGTTCGCCTCGTCGGCTCGACTTGTTGCGCGCGATCGGTGTCGAACCCCGTGTCGTCATTCCCGATGTGGACGAATCGGTTCGGGCCGGCGAGTCGCCCGAGGACTACGTGCGTCGGATCGCCTCGGCCAAGCTCGATGCGGTGATGCGTCAGGTCGGGTCGGTCGCGGTGGGCACGGTGGTGATGGCCGCGGACACCACGGTGGACGTCGACGGCGAGATCTTCGCCAAGCCGGCCGACGCCGACGACGCCCGGCGCATGTTGGGCGCCCTGTCGGGCCGAGCCCACCTGGTTCACACGGGGTGGGCGGTGGCCGTCGCCGTTCCGGGCTGCCGGGGCAACGATTGGGAGGGCCACGTGGAGGTCACGACGGCCGTCGTGCGATTCCGCGAGGTGTCCGCCGTCGAGATCGACGCCTACGTCGCGTCGGGGGAGCCGCTCGACCGGGCCGGGGCCTACGCCATCCAGGGTGGCGCGGGGGCGTTCCTCGACCGGCTGGAGGGCAGTCTGACGGCCGTGATCGGCCTGCCCACCGAGCGGATCGTCGAGGTCTGCTCGGGCCTCGGCGCGCGCCTGGTGTGATGGTCCGCCGGCCGTTAGCACTCTCCGCGCCCGGTTGCTAGACGGCCTCGCGCGCCCGTAGTCTTGGCACTCGCTCACCCCGAGTGCTAACCGCCCGGGGTGAGACCACATAACCAGTCACACGGGAACAATTCCAAGACAACGGAGGCTCCAACATGAATCTCAAGCCCCTCGACGACCGCATCGTCGTCCGGCCCAACGAGGCCGAGGAGCGCACAGCGTCGGGTCTCGTGATCCCCGACACCGCCAAGGAGAAGCCGCAGCAGGGCACCGTCCTCGCCGTCGGCCCCGGTCGCTGGAGCGACGACGAGGGCAAGCACTTCGCTCTCGACGTCAAGGTCGGCGACACCGTCCTCTATTCGAAGTACGGCGGAACCGAGGTGTCGGTGCAGGGCGAAGACCTTCTCATCCTCACCAGCCGCGACGTGCTCGCCATCGTCACGAAGTGAGTCGCTGACACATGGCCAAGCAACTGAAGTTCGACGAGGAAGCGCGGCGTGCCCTCGAGGCCGGTGTCAACAAGCTCGCTGACGCGGTGCGCGTGACACTCGGACCCAAGGGTCGCAACGTCGTTCTCGACAAGAAGTTCGGCGCACCGACCATCACCAACGACGGTGTGTCGATCGCCAAGGAAGTCGAACTCGAAGATCCCTTCGAGAACATGGGCGCACAGCTCGTGAAGGAAGTCGCCACCAAGACGAACGACGTCGCGGGTGACGGCACCACCACGGCCACGGTGCTCGCTCAGTCGATGGTGTCGCACGGTCTGCGCAACGTCACCGCGGGTGCCAACCCGATGGGATTGAAGCGCGGTATCGAAAAGGCGGTCGCGGCCGCGGTGGAGTCCATCAAGGCTCTCGCCAAGAAGGTCGAGGACAAGTCCGAGATCGCCAGCGTCGCCACCATCTCGGCGGCTGATGCGGCCATCGGCGGCGTCATCGCCGACGCGATCGACAAGGTCGGCAAGGACGGTGTGGTCACCGTCGAAGAGAGCAACACCTTCGGCATCGAACTCGATTTCACCGAGGGCATGCTCTTCGACAAGGGCTACCTGTCGCCGTACTTCGTCACCGACGCCGAGCGTCAAGAAGCCGTGCTCGACGATCCGTACATCCTTCTGTACGGCGCGAAGATCTCGACCGTGCAGGCGATCCTGCCCACGCTCGAGGCCGTCATGAAGTCGGGCAAGGCGCTCGTGATCATCGCCGAAGACATCGAGGGCGAGGCTCTGGCCACTCTCGTCGTCAACAAGATCCGCGGCACGTTCAACTCGGTGGCCGTGAAGGCTCCCGGCTTCGGTGATCGCCGCAAGGCGATGCTGCAGGACATGGCCGTTCTCACCGGCGGTCAGGTCATCAGCGAGGAAGTCGGCCTCAAGCTCGAGAACGTCACGCTCGATCTGCTGGGTCGCGCCAAGCGCGTCATCGTCACCAAGGACGAGACCACGATCGTCGACGGTGCGGGCGACCGCTCCGACGTCGACGGGCGCATCAACCAGATCAAGACAGAGATCGAGAACACCGACTCCGATTGGGATCGCGAGAAGCTCCAGGAGCGACTGGCCAAGTTGGCCGGAGGCGTGGCCGTCATCAAGGTGGGCGCGGCGACCGAAGTCGAACTCAAGGAGAAGAAGCACCGCATCGAGGACGCCGTCTCGGCCACTCGCGCGGCGATCGAAGAAGGTGTGGTGCCCGGTGGCGGAACCGCTCTGTTGCGCGCTCGCGCGGCCGTGAAGAAGACACTCGACACGTTGTCGGGTGACGAGGCCACGGGTGCTCGCACGGTGTGGGAGTCGCTCGAGGCTCCGGCCCGCAACATCGCCGACAACGCCGGCCTCGAGGGTGCCCTCGTGGTTCAGCGTGTGGAAAGCGAGAAGGGTTCGGTCGGACTCAACGCAGCGACCGGCGAGTACGTCGACCTCGTGAAGGCCGGCATCATCGACCCGGCCAAGGTCACGCGGGCGGCGTTGCAGAACGCGGCGTCGATTGCGGCTCTGGTGCTCACCACTGAGTGTCTCGTGGCCGACAAGCCCGAGAAGAAGCCGGCGATGCCCGCGGGCGGCGCCGGTGGTATGGGCGGCATGGGCGGAATGCCCGGAATGATGTAACCCACACCACCGCTATCTCTCTGCGATTGGGCGCGAAACCATGCCAGAAATGGCAGGTTTTGCGCCCAACGCGTTTCTGCCACCGCGTGTTGGGCGTCAGACATGCCAGAAGTGGCATGGTTTCGCGCCCAATGGGGGATGTGTCAGGCGTAGTCGACGGAGGAGAATTCGCGGAGTTTGTCGAGGCGGTGACGCGCTTCGATCAAGCGCACCGTCCCCGAACGTGACCTCATCACCAAGCTCTGCGTCGACGCACCGCCCGGATAGAACCGCACGCCCTTCAGCAACTCACCATCGGTCACTCCCGTCGCGGCGAAGAAGCAGTTGTCACCGCGCACCAGATCGTCGGTCGTGAGCACCGCATCGAGGTCGTAGCCCGCCGCGATCGCCGCGCGCTTCTCCGATTCGTTGCGCGGCCACAGACGACCTTGAATCTCGCCGCCCATGCACTTGAGCGCCGCCGCCGCGGTGACTCCTTCGGGAGTTCCGCCGATACCGAACAGCACGTCGACACCGGCATCGGGCCAGGCCGCCGCCATCGCGCCGAAGATGTCGCCGTCGCTGATGAGCTTGATACGCGCACCCGTGCTGCGCACCTCCTCGATCAAACCCTCGTGACGATCGCGGTCGAGGATCACGACCGTCAGGTCGCGCACACTCTCGCCCTTGGCCTTGGCGATCCACTTGAGGTTCTGGGTGGGCGTCGCCGTGATGTCGATGTGGCCCACCGCGGCCGGTCCCACCGCGATCTTCTCCATGTACATGCACGGTCCGGGATTGAACATCGTGCCGCGCTCGGACACCGCGATCACCGACAGCGCGTTGCCCCGGCCGAGCGACGTGAGAGTGGTGCCATCGATCGGATCGACGGCCACGTCGGTCTTGGTGCTCGAACCGTCGCCGACGATCTCGCCGTTGAACAGCATCGGCGCTTCGTCCTTCTCGCCCTCGCCGATGACCACCAGACCATCCATCGGAACGGTGGCCAGCACGGTGCGCATGGCGTCGACGGCCGCGCCGTCGACGCCGTTCTTGTCGCCGCGACCCACCCAACGGGCGGCGGCCAGGGCCGCCGACTCGGTGACGCGCACCAGTTCCATGGCGAGGTTGCGGGAGGGCTGTTCGGGCATGGGTTCAACGGTAGTCCTCGGCCCCGGTCGGGCCGGGGGTGGCCCGGGCGCTCGACATCGCTCCTACGCTGGTCACATGGCGGGTCGATTGAGTCTGGAGGCCTGTCTGGCCGGGCGAGACCTCACCGAGCCCCGTCTCTCACCCGATGGACGCACCGTCGCCTTCGTGGCCTCCACACCCGGCCCCGACGGTTCACGCGCCGACGTCATCGTGATGTCGGTCGACGGCGGACCCGAACGGATCCTCACGACCGACCCGGTGCGCGCCGGCCGGGCCCTGGGCGGGGGAGTCGTCGAGTGGTGGCCCGACGGCCGTTCCCTCGTGGTGATCGACAAGGCCGGTGATCTCGTCCGCATCTCCCTCGACGGTCGCGCGACCCGGCTGCTCGCGGCCGAAGGTCGAACTCTGTCGTCGCCGGCCGTGTCGGCGGATGGTTCGCGTGTCGTGCTTGCGATCGATCAAGCCGAGATCGTCGTGCTCGACGCGGCAACCGGGCGCACCGAGCGCGTCGATCGAGGCGATCACGATTTCGTGATCGATCCGGTGTGGTGGCGCGATCACCCGCTCTGGATGGCGTGGAACGCACCCCACATGCCGTGGGATCGCAGTGCTCTCGTGACCCCGGCTGGTGTGATGGCCGACGCCGCCGACCGCCAGATTCAACAGCCGCGCGTGGCGGCCGACGGTTCGACATTGGCGTGGCTCGACGACGCATCGGGCTGGCTGAACGTCGTCCTCGCCGACGGCCGTCGTGTGAGCGAACCCCACGAGCACGGCGGTCCGTCGTGGGGCGAACGGCAACGCTCGTGGTGCTGGAGCCCGGACGGCCGTTCGATCGCGTTCGTGCGCAACGAAGGCGGCTTCGGCCGTTTGTGCACGTTCGACATCGCCACTGGCGACGTGGTCGAGCGGGCCAAAGCGGTGCACGGGCAGTTGTCGTGGCTCGGCCATCATCTCGTCGCCCTGCGCTCGGGCGGCAAGACGCCGACTCAAGTCGTCGCGTACGACACGTCATCCGACGACTGGTCGCGACGCACCCTCGCGATCGGACCGACGCACGCGTGGGACGACGAGTCGTCTCTCGTCGAACCCCGACTCGTCGAAGCGGCGGCGAGCGACGGCACTCGTCTCCACGCACGCCTGTTCGAGAGCCCGCGGCCGAACGGCTCGCTCATCTGCTGGGTGCACGGCGGCCCCACCGACCAGTGGCAGGTCACCTTCATGCCGCGTTTCAACTATTGGCTCGATCGCGGCTGGTCGATTCTGGTTCCCGATCACCGTGGGAGCACCGGTCACGGTCGCGCGTTCACCGCCGGCTTGCGCGGGCGATGGGGTGAGGTCGACGCGCACGACGTCGCCGATCTGGTCGATCATGTCGCCGACGGTCGGCGAGTGTTCGCCTTTGGCTCGTCGGCCGGCGGACTCACGGCTCTCGGACTCGCGCGGCTCCGATCGATCGCCGGTGTCGTCGTCGCGTATCCCGTGACCGACATCGCCGGTCTCGACGATGCCACGCATCGATTCGAGGCGCACTACAACCGCTCGCTCGTGGGTGATCGCGACACCACCGTGCGACTCTCGCGCGAACGCTCGCCGATTCACCACGCCGACTCGTTGGCGCGCGTGCCGCTGCTCCTCTTCCACGGCGACGCCGATCCGGTCGTGCCGATCGATCAGAGCCGTCGCTTGGTGAACGCGGTGCGCATGGCTGGCGGTGACGCCGAACTCGTGGAGTACGCGGGGGAGGGCCACGGCTTTCGCGATCCCGAACATCGGCGTGACGAGTATCGCCGGACCGAAGAGTTCCTGGTTCGCCACTCTTCCTGAAGGCGGATAGCGTCGCCGACGTGACCGATTGGAACCCGCTCGATCCCGACGCCGCCAATGTCTTCTACGACTTGTCGTCGTGGTCGTCCGATCAGCAGGCCGAACTCACCGCTCTTCTCGCCAACGCCGACATCGCCCACGCGTGGGTCGAGAGCGAGCTCGTCGTGTCGGAGGAATTCGAGGACGTCGTCGATCGCATCTTCGAACGCCTCGAGAAGGAACTCGGTATCGGCTCCACCGCGGTGACGGGTGGCGTGGGCGACGGAGACGAAGTCACCGAATACGAGCTCGACGAGTACTCGATCGCCGAACGTCGCGAGATCACCGAGCGTCTCGTCGCCGCCCGGATCACGCACCGCTGGGTCGAGGACACGCTCGTGGTTCCGACGGCCGCCGAAGACATGGTCGAGGACATTCTCGACGAATACGACGACGTCGAACTCGACGACGACTCGGTCTGACGGACTCGCCGTGACCGTGCTGCTCGCCGAACTCGAGGTGTGGCACACGCGTCCGCTCACCCCCACGCGGCGAATCTCGCTCGGTCACATGGTTCTTCCGGTCGATCCGGCGCCCGGCTTCGGCGGATTGCTGCTCGGCGCGGTGATCGCCCGCCACGTTCCTGAGATCGACGACGACCTGGTGCCCGACACGCATCGACTGATCTCCCAGATCCAGCGCGGAGAGCGAATCGCCCAACCTCGTTTGCGCCACCGCTACCAAGTCGATCGACACGGCCTCGCGTGCAGCCGCCACCGCGTCGTGGGTACCGGCGACGAAGTCGAATTCGAGTTCGACACCAACGGCAGCCCGATGCAGCAGGTGCTCGGTGCCATCTACGCGCTCGAACGACTCGATCGCGAAAGTCGTCTGTCGCTCGAACCGGTGCTCCTCAAGTCGATGTCGTGGCGCGGGCCCCTCGGCGCCGCTTTCGTCGCTCATCTGGCCGGTTCGAAGACGGCGTCATTGCGTTCGCTGGCCGACCCGCGCGCGTGGGCGCTCGACGTTCTCGGATTCCCGGCCGGTACCACCAAGCCGTCGAAGCGCGACGTGATGAGTCAGTTCCGCGCGCGACTCCGCGAAGTGCATCCCGATCATGGCGGTGACGAGTCGGCGGCCAGCGGCATCATCGGCGACCTGAGCGAAGCCCGCCGCATTCTCACCGGCTGATCGTCACCGACACCGAGCGTGTCAAGCACGCCGATTCGGATCGAGATCCTCCGGATTGATCTCCTCGAGTTCGCGGTGCGCGGTCTCGGGGTAGGTGAACCACACGATGAGCGCGACGATCATTGGGCCGGTCCACAACGCGCTCAGGATCGCGCCATGACTCACGTCGTTGTCGAGCAACGCCCCGGTCACGAGCAGCGACAGGCTGCCCCCCACGAGCGCACTCGCGAGTATGAGGTAGGCCGCGCGACCGCGTCGCCCGGTGGGGAAGAGTTCGGTTCGGTACACCGCGAGAGACGGATACGCCATCGCGGCGACGATCGAACCGCTCACCGCGAACGACCACATGAGCGGTCCGCCGAACCAGAACGATCCGACGATGAGTGCGGCGCCGATCGGCACGCAGACGGTGGCGATTCGCCGCCGTCCGCGCTTGTCGGCGGCTCGCCCCCCGAGCACGAGCCCGATGACGCCCGGCGTCGTCGTGATCAAGGTGAACACCGCGACCATGCCGGCCGAGAAGCCGCGTTCGTCCTTCAGGTAGCCGTTCTGGAAGAACGACGAGGGAGCGAGGAGGAGGTTCCCGAAGAATGCGACGGCCATCTGGATGCCGAGACGTCGACTCTGCATCGGCGCATCGACGTGTTTCTGCTCGGAGACGTGCCGTTCGAATCGCTGCGTCTCGGGTAGTCGACGCGTGAGGTCGACCGCGACGAGCAACCACACGAGCGCGAGGACGTACACGAGACGCCAACCGCCGTCACCGATGTCGGCGAGCGGCAGACTCACGACGGCCAGTCCGGCGCCGAGCCCACTGGCCATGGCGAGAATGCTCACCGAGTAGGCCCGCGAACTCCGTGGCATCTCTTCGGCGGCGACCACCGCGACCAACAAGTCGAGGGCCAGCCCGAGCGGGCGGCTGATCGATTGAGTGGCCACGAGCACGGGGAAGTTGGGGGCGAGCGCACCGAGTGACGCGATGATCGGAGCCGCCCACGCGAGGCCGACGATCACCCGTCGCCGACCGATGCGATCGGCGGCGAGTGCGAACGGCAGACCGACGATGATGCCCAGGCGAACGACGGTGCCGCCGACACCGCGGCCCCAATCGCCCACGCCGAGGTCGTCGCCGGCGAAGGCGACGGTCTGCGTGAAGAGCGTGTTGGTGAACGCGCTCAGGAGACTGGCCGCCGCGAGGAGACCGAGAATGCTCACCTGCCGCGCCGAGAGAACATCGGGTGGAGCCCAGAAGGGCGCCGACCCCGGAGTCGCCGAGCGGCGAAGAGTGCGACGCAGCAGCGGCCCGAAGAGCCACGCGAACCACGGGATGTCGAGTCGGTACGACGTTTCCTCGACGAGTCGACCGTTGTCGGAACGGATCGTGCGCTCGTACTCCGTGAAAGGTCCGGTCGACTGCACGAAGCGGGCGACCACGCCATCGTGCGAATCCGAGAGGTTCGTCAGCGACTCCTCGATCACCACGTCGTGACGAGGCTCGAAAGCGACGGTGTCGTCGCTCGGAATCGGGCGCGTCAGATGCCTCCTCGCGCCACCCACGGGGCGAGCATACTGGGAGGTCTATGGACCGCATCGTGGTGCACCGCAGCGGGCCTCTTCGCGGAGAGGTCGTCGTGCCCGGAGCCAAGAACTCGGTCCTGAAGTTGATGGTCGCCTCGCTCTACGCCGCGGGTGAACATCGACTCTCGAACGTTCCCGACATCTCCGACGTGCGCACCATGGGAACCTTGCTCGGGTCGCTCGGTATCGATGTCACCTATCAGTCCGAGTCGCGTGAACTGGTCCTCGTCAACACTGGCGGCGTCGGTTTCAATGCTCCGCCCGAACAAGTCGAGAGCATTCGCGCGTCCATCAACGTGCTCGGCCCGCTGTTGGCGTGCTGCGGTCGTGTTCGCCTCGACATGCCGGGTGGCGACGACTTCGGAGCGCGGCCGATCGACATGCACATCGCCGGACTGAGCGCGATGGGAGCCGAGTTCGACACGGCGGTCGACCACATCGAGGCCGTCGCCGAACATCTTCACGGTGCCGACATTTCGCTCGACTTCCCGTCGGTCGGCGCGACCGAGAACATCGTGTGCGCCGCGGTGCACGCCGATGGCGTCACCACCTTGCGCAACGCCGCGCGCGAACCCGAAGTGGCCGACCTCTGCGAACTGTTGGTTGAGATGGGTGCTCGTATCGACGGGATCGGTTCGTCGGTGGTGGTGATCGAGGGAGTCGCGCGCGGATCCCTGCGTCCGGTGTCGCACGCGGTGGTGAACGACCGCATTCAGGCCGCCACCTACATGGCCGCCGCGGCCGTCACCGGCGGTGACGTCCTCGTGCGCGGGGCCCGGGCCGATCACATGCAGATGTTCCTGCGCAAGATCTCCGACATGGGGGTCGATGTCGTTCCGAGTTCCGACGGAGTGCGCGTCGCGGTGAGCGGACGCCTTCGCAACGTCGACGTGCAGACGCTTCCGTATCCGGGGGTCGCGACCGACTACAAACCGCTGCTCGTCACGATGATGGCGGTGGCCGAGGGCGTGGGCGTCATGACCGAGAACCTGTATCCGGGTCGATTCCGCTACGTGGAAGAACTGTCGAAGCTCGGGGCCGACATTCGCACCGACGGCCACCACGCGATCGTGCACGGTGTCGAACAATTGCGGGGCGCCGCGGTGGTGGCGCCCGACATCCGCGCCGGTGCGGCGCTCGTGGTGGCCGGGCTGGTGGCCGAGGGGCGCACGATCATCTCGGGTCTCGAACACGTGGAGCGCGGTTACGACGATCTGGTGGGCCGACTGGTCGCATTGGGTGCCCTCATCGAACCGGCCGCCTGACGATCAGTCGCGTTTGTCGAGTCGCTTCTTCACCAACGCGAGCAGGCCCACGATCACCGCGATGGGACCCGCCACCAAGAGGATCTCGTCCCAGCCGCCCTGATGGGCGAGGAGTGCACCGGACCAACTCATGACTTGTGGCTCGGGTCGGAGTTTCCCACGGCTTCTGACTCTACGATCTACGACTACTGGAGACCCCCTCGGTGTCCGGAGACTCATCATGAGCACGATGCGCGCACAGGTCGAAGAAACCATCGAAGTCATCCGTCCGGCATTGCAGGCCGATGGAGGAGACATCGAGTTGAAGGAAGTCGACGAGACCACCGGTGTCGTCACCGTCACGCTCGTCGGCGCCTGCGGCACCTGCCCGGCGTCCACTCAGACCCTCAAGCAGGGCATCGAGCGCATCATGCGCGACCGCGTCGACGGCGTCACCGAAGTGGTGAACGTGTGAACCGGCGCGACCGGAATCCGGACTCTCTCTTCCAAGCCGCCCAGGAAGGCGACCGCAGTGCGCTCGCCCGTTTGCTCTCGCTCATCGAACAAGGCGGCGACGCCGCGCGGGCCATCGGCCGCTTGTCGTACCCGAAGGGTGGGAACGCGTACACCGTCGGCCTCACCGGCGCCCCCGGCGCCGGGAAGAGCACGTTGACGTCGTCGATCATCGGTCATCTTCGCCGGCAGGACATCGAAGTCGCCGTGCTGGCGATCGACCCGTCGTCGCCGTTCACGGGCGGCGCCATCCTCGGCGACCGCGTGCGCATGCAGGATCACGCGACCGATCAGGGAGTGTTCATCCGCTCCATGGCGACTCGCGGCCACCTCGGCGGTCTGTCGCTGGCGGCGCCCGAAGCCATTCGACTGCTCGATGCGGTGGGTCGCTTGTGGGTTCTGGTCGAGACGGTGGGTGTGGGCCAGGTCGAAGTCGAGATCGCCGGCAAGGCCGACACGACGATCGTCGTCGTCAATCCGGGATGGGGCGACTCGGTCCAGGCCAACAAGGCCGGACTGATGGAAATCGCCGACGTGTTCGTGATCAACAAGGCCGACCGCAAAGGAGTCGACGAGACGCGTCGCGACCTCGAGCAGATGCTCGACTTGTCGGACATCCCCGACGGTTCGTGGCGTCCGCCGATCGTGCCCACCATCGGTTCGACCGGCGAGGGCGTGCCGGCGCTGTGGGAGAAGGTCCACGAGCATCGCGCGTTCATCTCGGCCAACGGCGAACTCGAGCGCCGCCGCCGCTTCCGGCTCCGCGAAGAGCTGCGCGAGATCGTGGCGCGGCGTCTCGAGCAGCGGGCCCGTGAAATCTGCACCGGTGAACGGTGGGACCAACTCACCGACGGAGTGGTCGAGCGAACGGTCGACCCATGGTCGGCGGCCGACGAGATGCTGAAGTCGGTCGGAGCCTGACGAAAGGAACATCATGAGCGATGCCGATCTGGTTCTCGTCGAGCGAGGAGACGACGGCGTCGCCGTGGTGACGCTCAACAATCCGAAGGTCAACGCACTGAGCCTGGCCGTGTTGTCGAGACTCGCCGATGTGGCGGCCGATCTCACCGCCAACCCTCCCGGTGCCGTGGTGATCACCGGTGGCGACCGGATCTTCGCCGCCGGAGCCAACATCGCCGAGTTCGGCGGACCCGATGAAGCCAAGGTGATCGGTCCGGCGTTCCACCGCACGCTCGACGCCGTCGCGGCCATTCCCCGCTTCGTGATCGCGGCCGTGAGCGGATACGCGCTCGGCGGCGGTTGCGAACTCGCTCTCGCCTGCGACTACCGAATCGCCAGTGAGAAGGCGGTGTTCGGTCAACCCGAGATCCTTCTCGGCATCATCCCCGGCGGGGGCGGCACCCAACGGCTTCCCCGCGTCGTCGGTCCGAGTCGGGCCAAGGAGATGATGATCACCGGCCGTCAGGTGAAGGCCGACGAAGCCTTCCGTATCGGCCTGGCCGACGAAGTCGTCGCGCACGAGTCCTTGAGCGAGCGGGCCCGCGCCCTGGCCGCCGAGATCGCGCGCGGCGCACTGGTGTCGCAGTCGCTCGTGAAGCGTGCGGTCGACGAAGGAATGTCGTCGACTCTGGTCGAGGGCCTCCTGCTCGAACGCGATCTCTTCGTCGAGTCGTTCCGGTCGCAGGACAGCCAGATCGGCGTGAAGAGCTTCCTCGAGAACGGTCCGGGTCGGGCCGAGTTCACCGGCCGCTGATCACGCGTTCGTACAGCGCCGACGTCGTGTCGGCGATCGCATCCCACGAGTAGTGCGCGGCCAGCAGGCGCTGCGCGTTCGCTCGCAGTTGGGTGGCCAGTTGTCGATCGTTGAGGAGTCCCTCGATCGTCTCGGCCAATCGCAGCGGGTCGCCCGGCGCGAAGAGCAAGCCGGCATCGGTCCCCTCGAGGATCTCGGCGAGACCACCGGTGCGCGCCGCCACCAGTGGGGCGTCGGCTGCCATCGCTTCCAGTGCCACGATGCCGAATGGCTCGTACAGCGACGGAATCACCACGCATCCGGCGCGATGCAGCAGCGATCGCAATTCGTCATCGGTCACGAAACCCGGGAGCTGCACGATGTCGCCCACGCCTTCGAGGTCGAGTTGGCTCTGCAACTCGGCGAGGTACGAGCCGCGTCCGGCGATGATGCACGAGATACCGGGAACGCGACCGCGCAGGCGGGCCATCGCCTGCGCGAGGACCTGGAATCCCTTCTCGTATTGGACGCGCCCCCAGGCGAGAACGAGCGGATCGCGGGCGGCCTCGGTGTCGGGTGGCCTCCACGAGTCGGTGTCGACGCCGTGGGGGATGAGGTGCACGCGTTCGGCGTCGAGATCGAAGCCGTCGAGAACCTCGCGCATCATGAATCGCGAGCAGCACACGACCGCTCGGGCCTGCCAGGCGAGCCACCACTCGACCGAATTGATCGCGGCCGGCGCTCCCTGAGGAACGTGGCCGGCGTGACGACCACGTTCGGTGGCGTGAATCGTGGCCACGAGCGGCGCCCCCGTGAGAGCCGACAGGGCATCGGCGGCCCACGCCACGTTCCAGTCGTGAGCGTGCACCACGTCGGGCCGCCAATCGCCGAGTTCGGCGAGTTGACGAACGAGATGATGATTGGCCGACACCGTGTTGAGCACGATGTCGTCCTCGGGGAGCCAGGGGAGATCGACGGATGCGCGCAACACGCGAACTCCGGGCAGAACCACGCTGTCGTCCACTTCTCCATCGGCTCGACCGAGAACGACCACGTCGTGTCCGGCGCGGGCCAGAGCGCGTGACAGACCTTCGACGTGCGCCGACACACCGGTGAGTTGGTGGGGCGGCAGGTCCCACGCGAGCATCAGGATCCGCACGGACCCCGACCGTAGCAAGCGTCGCCCCGTAAAGTCTCGGGCATGTCGCGCGTCGAGCATCCGGTGTGGTGGCGCGACGAGTCCCTCCGTCCGATGATGGTGGCCTGTCTCACGCTCAGTGCGGCGGTCGGAGTCTTCGGAGTCTCGTTCGGCGTCGCCTCGGTGTCGGCCGGTGCATCGGTGGCGCAGACGTGCGCCATCTCGCTCCTCGTGTTCACCGGCGCTTCGCAGTTCTCGGCGGTGTCGGTGATCGGTTCGGGTGGTTCGTTCGGCTCCGCCCTCGGTGGAGCCCTTCTCCTGGCGGCGCGCAACGGCGTGTACGGACTCGCGATGTCGCGTCGTATCGAAGGCTCACTCGGTCTGCGAATGTTGGCGGCCCAGGTGACGATCGACGAGACGACGGCCATGTCGGTCGCGCAGCCCGATCCGCGTGCGCAACGTGTGGCGTTCTGGTTCACCGGAGCCACGCTCTATTTCTTCTGGAACCTGGGGACGTTGATTGGTGCACTGGCCGGAAACGCGATCGACCCGACCACCTACGGCCTCGACGTCGCCTTCCCGGCCGGATTCGTCGCCATGTTGTGGCCGCTGCTCGTCGATTCACGGGCCCGCCTGGCCGCGTTGCTCGGCGGTCTCGTGTGCATCGCGGCCGTTCCGATCACTCCGGTCGGCGTACCGATTCTCCTGTCGGCGCTGGCCGTGGTGGTGGGAGTGCGGCGTCCTCGCGAGGTCGCGCGATGACGTGGACCCTCGTGTTGGTTCTGGCCGCTGGCGCGTACGCCTTCAAGGTCACCGGTCTCGTGATCCTGGGCGGTCGCACGTTGCCACCCGTGGTGGATCGTTGCCTCGCGCTCATTCCCGCCGCGGTGATCACCGCGCTCGTCATGAAGGACACGTTCTCGACGGGTCGCGATCTCGTACTCGATGCACGCGCGATCGGGATCGCCGTGGCCGTGGTGGCGGCGTGGAGACGCGTTCCGCTCATCGCGGTGATCGTCCTGGGTGCGGCCGCAACCGCGCTCGTGCGCCTGATCGGCTGACTGAGTCGTCAGCCGACGAGTGAACGGAGGCGCTTGAGGTTGCGCTTCCAGATGGCCTTCATCACGAGGCCGCCGCCGACCGCTTCGCCGAGACGGCCGCCGAGCCACCACGGGAAGCGCAGCTCTTCGCTCCAGGTGAAACGAGTCCGTTGTCCTTCGTCGAGGGGTGCGAGGGTGAAGATGCCCGACCCGGTGACCAGGCCGGTGTGCTTCACACCCATGGCCTCGCCGGGAACCCACTCGGTGATCTCCATGTGATCGGTGAGACGAATGGGGCCGACCTTGGTGTCGCACAGGAACTTGGTGCCGACACCGCGCGTCTGGTCGGTCTCGAATCGAATGGCCACGGCGTCGGCCATCCAATCGACGTGTCGTTCGATCGGCTCGACGACTTCCCAGACCCGCGCCGGTGACGCGTTCAGGTCGATGGAGACGGTGATGCGGGCCACGTCAGGCGTTCGCGCCCACGCGACGCAACTCGTCGGCGGCCTGTTCGGGCGGAACGATGTTGATCATCACGCCGGTGCCCCGTTCGAAACCGGCCACCGTCGTGAGCTTGGGCCACAGGTGCGCGTGCCAGTGGAAGGGGCCGTCGTGCTGGTGCGGCGCGGTGTGGAACACGAGGTTGAACGAGACGTCGGGGAACACCGCGTTGAGGTGAGCCAGCGCATCGCGGATGGCGCGACCGACACCGGCCAACGATTCGTCGGACGCATCGGGAAGATGCTGGTGGTGGTGGCGGGGAATCACGAGGATCTCGTACGGGCCGCCGCTCCAGAACGGGCAGACGACGACGGCGTCGTCGGTGGCGAGAACGACTCGTTCACCCGAGACGAGTTCGGTCTCGACCGTGGCGCAGAGGATGCAACCGCCCTCGAACCGAACGAACGCGCGCTCCTCGTCGAGGATTTCGCCCGGCACGAACGGGAGTCCGAGCAATTGTCCGTGCGGGTGCGACAACGAAGCGCCCGCCTCGCGACCGTGATTGACGATCGCCTGGGTGTAGCGGATGTTGCGGGTGGCGGCGTGCTCGAGCAGGCGCTGCTTGAGCACCGACATGATCTGGCCGCACGACTCGTCGTCGAAGGTGTCGATGCCGCTGCGGTGATCGCGGGTGAACACGAAGACTTCGTGGGTTCCGCTGGCTTCGGCCATCACGTGCACCGGACCGAGGTTGCGCACGGCGAGTGAATCCTCGCCATCGAACGCCGGATACAAGTTGGGGATGACGCGCATCTTCCAGTCGTCACCATGACCGACGGTGAGCATCGCGGGCGCCGACGGATCCTCGTTGCCGGGGCAGAAGGGGCACGGACGGTTCGGATCCGACTCGACCGTCTGGATGCGCGTGGCGAAATCGGTGGGACGCATGGCCCGCTCGGCGTTGATGGTGACCCAGCGGCCGGTGAGGGGGTTCAGTCGAAGTTGGCTCACGGTGATGGTCAGGATACGGAATCAGACGGCTCGGGACACCGACGCTTGCCGATACACCGAAACATGAGTGACGGAATCGTGTCGGAAAGGTGTCCGGCGGGTGTCTTCCCAGCGGTCGGCCAGCCGTAGGCCGGCATCGGCGGCCATGCGGTCGAGTTCGGCCGTGGTGGAGTAGCGAATACTGAACGGTCGCAGTCGCACGGCGGCTCCGTCCGTGAATTCGATGAACTGTCCGTCGACCGTCTGCGCATCGGGGTCGTGAACATCGGCCATGAGCACCACACGATCGGCGGCCATCGTGCGCACCCCGACGTTTCCACCGGCGGGCCGCCCGACATCGGGGACGAAGGCTTCGACGACGAAGGAGCCGCCGGGCACGAGCCGCTTGGAGACTTCGGCGAACAACTCGTGTTGTCGTTCGTACGAGCGCAGAGCGAAGAGTGTGTTGTAGGCGACGAACACCACGTCGAAGGACGCATCGGGCAAACCCCGCAACATGTCGCCGACGATCACCGAAACCTGGCCGCTCGGATCCTTGGCGCGCAGACGTTCGATCATGGCGCGACTGGCGTCGATCCCGGTCACGAGGGCCCCGGTCCGGGCCAGCGGCAACGCGATGCGACCGGTACCGATTCCCAGTTCCAGGAATCGCCCGGCGCTCGTTCGATCGGGTGGAACGAGTGAGGTGAGCAATGCGACCGTCGAGTCCACGTCGCTCACGTCGTGGTACCAGTCGTCGTAGACGTCGGCGAACCCGTCTCCGTAGGAGGCTTCGCCGTAGCCGTGCATGCCCTCAGTCCACCACGCATTTTGCGATTCGCCACTACCGTGACGGCGTGGGCAAACGTCTCGTCTACCTCGATCATGCGGCCACCACGCCCATGCGACCGGACGCGGTCGAGGCCATGCTGCCGTTCCTCGCCGAGTCGTACGCCAATCCCTCCGGTTCGCATCGGTTCGCGCGCGAGGCTCGACGCGCGATCGACGAAGCCCGCGACGTGGTGGCCGGTGCGATCGGCTGCCTTCCCGGAGAAGTCGTGTTCAACGGCGGTGGAACCGAAGGTGACAACACGGCGATACGCGGGGCGATCGAGCGACGCGGCGGTGTGGCGGTGTGCTCGGCCGCCGAGCACCACGCGGTTCTGCACTGCGTCGAGCACGAGAAGGGCCGAGTGGTCGGAGTCGACCCCACCGGCGCTGTCGACCTCGCCGATCTCGAGCGCGTGTTGCGCGACGAATCGAACGTGTCGGTCGTGTCGGTGATGGCGGTCAACAACGAGACCGGAACCATCACCGACCTGCGAGCCGTGTCGCGGATCGTGCGGTCGCTCGCACCCGGTGCGCTTCTGCACACCGACGCGGTACAGGCCGCCTGTTGGCTCGACTTGCGTGAGATCTGGCCGCTCGTCGACGCCATGGCTTTGTCGGCCCACAAGTTCGGCGGGCCCAAAGGTGTGGGCGTCCTGGCGGTGCGCGCCGGCTCCGACGTGGCTCCGCTCATCCTCGGAGGCGGTCAGGAACGCGACCGACGCAGCGGCACGCACAACGTGGCCGGGATCGTCGCTCTGGCCCGGGCCCTCGAATCGACCGATCGCGAGCGGGCATCCGAATGTGCGCGGGTCGGAGCCTTGCGCGAGACACTCGTTTCCCGTGTCGCGACGGTGGGCGGTGTGCACCGAACCGTCCCGGCCGATCGTGCGGTGCCCGGTGTGGCGCACGTGTGCATCGCCGACGTGGAGAGCGAGGCTCTTCTCTATCTCCTCGACGAAGGAGGAGTGTGCGCATCGGCGGCCTCGGCCTGCGCCAGCGGGGCCATGGAACCGTCGCATGTGTTGGCCGCGATGGGAGTCGAGCGCGGGTTGGCCACGGGCGCGCTGCGCATGTCGCTCGGACACACCACCACCGGGGCCGACATCGACGAGGCGGCCGTCGTGGTCACCGGCGCGATCGAGCGCATTCGTTCGGCGGCCCGAGATCGCTGACCACCTCGACGCTTCGACAGCCGTAGCCTGACCCACGGAGAGATGCCGTGAAAGTTCTTGTCGCCATGTCCGGAGGTGTCGATTCGTCGGTCGCCGCTGCACTCCTGCTCGAGCAGGGGCACGAGGTCGTGGGTGTCACCATGCGGTTGTGGGGCGGGGAGAGCGACACCGGTTGCTGCAGTGTGAGCGACGTCGACGACGCGCGGCGTGTGGCCCAGCAACTGGGCATCGATCATCTGGTCTTCAACTTCACCGACGACTTCCACCGCCACGTCGTCGATCCGTACGTGGCCGATCACGCGCGTGGGGTCACGCCCAATCCGTGCATCGAGTGCAACCGGCACCTCAAGTTCGATCGGCTTCTCGAGCGCGCCGACGTACTCGGCTTCGACGCGGTGGCCACCGGCCATCACGCCCGCATCGAGCGCATCGACGGCACGTGGCGTCTCCTGCGCGGAGCCGATGACGCCAAGGACCAGAGTTACGTCATCCACATGCTCGACCAGAACGCTCTCTCGCGCACGCTGTTGCCGGTCGGCACTCTCACCAAGGCCGAGGTGCGCGCGCACGCGGCCCGCCTCGGCCTGCGCACCGCGGCGAAACCCGACAGTCAGGACGTGTGCTTCATCACCTCGACCAAGTCGCCCGACGGCGCCACCGGGCGGTCGTCGTTCCTGCGTCGACGCATCGAGCTGCATCCGGCCGAGGTTGTCGACGATGCCGGCGAACGAATCGGCAGCGTCGATGCGGTCGAACTCGTGACGCTCGGTCAACGACGCGGAGTCGCCGGCGGTGGTGGAACCAAGCGTTTCGTCGTCGATGTCGACGTGCCGGGTCGACGGGTGGTGGTGGGCCCCGAGTCGCTCCTTCTCGTCGATCGTGAGATCGGTTCGTCGCCCACGTGGACCGACGGACCCGTCGAGGGTCCGGTGTGGGTGCAGTGCAGCGCGCATGGTGAGCCACGCGCCGGGTCGATCGGAGCGAGCAGCGACGACGGCCATCGGGTCGACGTCGTGTGGGACGAGCCGCAACGCCGCGTGTCGCCGGGCCAGTCACTCGTGTTCTACGACCGCGAAGGCGGTTGGGTGGTGGGCGGCGCCACCACCACGGCCGTCACGACGACAGCAAGTCGGTAGCCGCCGTCAGTCGCGACGGCCTGATGCGGAACGCCTTCACGTGAATCGCCGAACCACCCGGTGTCGACGGAGTGGCCGCGCGCACCACGGTCTCGAAGTCGTTCAAGGTGACTTCGAGCCAGGGTCGACCCGTGCCACCCGACAGATCGGCTGACTCGCCGGCTTCGGCGACGAGAGCGAGAGTGCTGATCGAGCGTCGCTGGAACATCGCGGTTTCGGCCAGGACCACGTGATCGTGCACGACGATGCCGGCCGGTACCGACACGAGCCAACGTCGCGAATAGCGGTGGAAGCGGCGGGGCAGAGCCACCATTCCGACGGTCGCCACCGCCGTGAGAATTCCTCCGAACACCCAACTGCGATTGACGAGCGCCGACACGCCCACGATTCCGCTGGCGGCCCAGAGGGCCCACATCGTGATGATCACGGCGAGATGTGGGCGGGGACACCGCAACAGAAGTCGTCGCTCGTCGCCGTACGCCGACGTTCTCACGAACACATGGCCGAGTTCGGCCGAGAGGGCCAGCACCGCGACGATCGCGCCGAGTGCGGCCGCCACCAACGAACCGGTGTCGGGATTCGACACCGCGAGCACGACGAGAATCGTGAGGTGAAGTGGCGAGACGAGCCGCAGAGCCGTGAGCGACACGGTGGATGGCACGAGCACGCACAACAGCACGATGCCCCAAGCCGCCCAGATCGTCGCCTGCGCGGTCAGACGTTCGGCCGAGTCGAGCGTCTCGAGTCGATTCGAGAGCAGCGGTGCGCACACGCCGAGAGCCAGTGCGAAGACCCGGGTCACGACGAGGATCGGAGATCGTTCGCTCGTGATCGAGTCGTTCCGACCGTCCGCGCCGTCAGGGGTGACCACGTCACCAAGGGTGGCCCGTCGGAGACACCACGGCCAAACCGTGTGATCCGATTCGTGACGACTTCACCCGCTTTGATACGAAAGACGCGAAGGGGGAAACCGAAGTGTCTGGATCCAGCACGTTCAACGTGCTCACCGGTGGCGTGGCCACGATGATCGGCAGCCTGCCGCATCGCGACGCCCGCGAGGCGGTGGAGTTCTCGCGGTCCACGTGCCCCGACCTTCCCTGCGTTCCCACCGTTCCGCGCCGTTCACCGGCCGAGGGGATGATCGCCCAGGCCGTCGTCGGCATTCGCGGCATCAGCCTCGGTCAGTACGGTTCGCTTCTCGTCGACACTTCCCTCGTCGATCCGCTGGCTGGTGTCCGCACCGACACCAACAGCGATTCGTTCGGCGGCTTGCGATCGTTCCTCGCGCAGATGACCGATCACTCGGGCCCGATCAAGTGGCAGTTCACCGGACCGGTGACGGTGGGGCAGGCGTTGATGCGTCTCGGGGTGCCGGCTCATCTGGCGTTCGACGTGGCCGTGCGAACGGTTCGCCACCACGTTCGGGTGGTCGCCGACGTGATCGGTTCGACTCTTCCCGGATGCCCGCAGGTGGTGATTCTCGACGAACCCGACCTCGGCGACTTGTTCGACGAGTCGTTCCCCATCGCACCCGACACCGCGATCGATCTGATGTCGGGAGCCCTCGCCGTGGTCGAACGTGACGCGCTGGTCGGTCTTCATAGTTGCGCCGACGTTCCGTTGTCGCCTCTCCTCGCCGCTGGGCCGCAGATCCTGAGCGTCCCGGTGTCCGAGCGCATCACCGAGTCGGCCATCGAACTCGCGCGGTTCGTCAACTCCGGCGGTTGGGTCGCCTGGGGCGTGGTTCCCACGGACGGACCCATCGGTACGACGTCTGAGCGTTGGTGGAAGAAGTTGGCTTCGGTGTGGTGTTCGCTCACCGAAGCCGGTTGCGATCCGCTCAAACTGCGTCGCCAGGCGCTCGTGACACCAGTGTGCGGTCTCGCGCTGCATAGCCACGACAGCGCGGCCATCATCAT
This sequence comes from Actinomycetota bacterium, assembly GCA_041159745.1. Lineage (GTDB taxonomy): Bacteria > Actinomycetota > Acidimicrobiia > Acidimicrobiales > Ilumatobacteraceae > Casp-actino8. Next base: position 20,988 of record JBEAXP010000134.1, read on the forward strand.
GCGCCACGTGGCCGAAGTGGGCGAGCGGGTGCGCACCCAAGCGCTCAGCGCTCAGTTCTCGGTGGGCGCCTAGGTCGCACCACGGCCCGGTCGTACAATCCGGGTATGGCCGCGAAGAAGCGCAGCGCCGACTCGTCGGTCCGCGATCGCATGATCGCCTTGCGCGACACCATCAATCACCATCGCCGGCTGTATCACACCCTCGCCCAGCCCGAGATCGCCGACGCCGAGTACGACCGAATGGTGCGCGAACTCGAGGATCTCGAGGCCCTGCATCCCGAACTCGTGACCGCCGATTCACCCACGCTCCTCGTGGGCGGCGACATCAGCGAAGCGTTCGCTCCCGTCGAACACCGCATTCCCATGACGAGCCTCGACAACGCCATGGACGTCGACGAGTTGCGCGCGTGGGGCGACCGGGTCCTCAAGGGTCTGGGCGATGACGCCGATGTTCGGTACTGCGTCGAACTGAAGATCGACGGCCTGGCCGTGAGCCTGCGTTACGAACGGGGCCGACTCGTGCAGGCGGCCACCCGCGGCGACGGCCGCGTGGGGGAGGACGTCACGGCGAACGTGGCCACCATTTCCACCGTTCCGAAGTCGTTGCCGGCCCGTCTCGATCCACCCGAGGTCCTCGAGGTTCGCGGTGAGGTGTACCTGCCCATCGAGGCGTTCGAGAAGCTGCGCGCCGCCAAGGAACTCGAGAACGCCGAGCGTGTCAGCGCGGGCAAGAAGCCCGAGCCGGTTCCGGTGAATCCGCGCAACGCCGGTGCCGGCAGTCTGCGCCAGAAGGATTCGGCCGTCACCGCATCGCGCGGACTCGCGTTCTGGTCGTACCAAGTCGGTGAGGTCGTCGGTGGTCCCGAGTTCGCGAGCCATCACGAGACTCTCGATTTCCTGTCGTCGCTCGGCTTCCCGGTCAACCCGAACATTCGCGTCGTCGACTCCCTCGCCGAGGTGGAGGAGTACTGCCGCGAATGGCAGGAGAACCGCCATCGACTCGGATACGAGATCGACGGTGCGGTGGTCAAACTCGACGACCTCGCCCAGCGCGAGGCACTCGGTTTCACGGCTCGCGCACCCCGATGGGCGATCGCGTTCAAGTTCCCGCCCGAGGAACGCACCACGATTCTCGACGACATCCAGGTTTCCATCGGTCGCACGGGCCGCGCCACGCCGTTCGCGGTGCTGCAACCAGTGTTCGTGGGCGGATCCACCGTGGGCATGGCCACGCTGCACAACGAAGATCAGGTTCGCCTGAAGGACGTTCGCCCGGGCGACACCGTGATCGTTCGCAAAGCGGGTGACGTGATTCCCGAAGTGGTCGGACCGGTTCTGTCCTTGCGGCCCGAGGGCTCGAAGCCGTGGACGTTCCCCACCAAGTGCCCGTGCCCTCTGGGGAGCACGCTCAGCCGCAGCGAGGGTGAATCCGACACGCGTTGCGTCGAGCCGAGTTGCCCGAATCAGCGCGACCAGCGGATCATCTACTTCGCATCGCGCGGCGCGATGGATATCGAAGGTTTGGGCGAACGCACGGTCTTCCAGCTGTCCGACGCCGGTCTCGTGTCCGATCCCGGCGACATCTACTTCCTCGACATCGAGCAGTTGCTCGCGCTCGAGGGCTTCGGTCGGCTGAGTGCGGAGAAGCTTCTGGCCGCGATCGAAGGTTCGAAGACTCGGCCCCTGCCCAAACTCCTCACCGCGCTCGGTGTGAAACACCTCGGCCCGTCGGCGTCCGAAGCGTTGTCACGGGCCTTCGGCTCGCTCGACGGCGTGATGAACGCGTCGCAGGACGACCTGGCAACGGTCGACGGTGTGGGTGACGTGATCGCCGCGTCCATCACGTCGTGGTTCGCTCGGGCCGACAGCCGGGAATTCATCGAGAAGTTGCGTCGAGCCGGTGTCGACTTCGGCAATGTCGAAGTGTCTCGCTCGCCGCAGGTGCTCGTCGGCAAAGCGGTCGTCGTCACCGGCACGCTCGACGGTTTCGATCGCGACGGTGCCGAGCGAGCGATCAAGGATCGCGGCGGCAAGAGTCCGGGTTCGGTGTCGGCCAAGACCTTCGCGGTCGTGGTGGGCCGTGAACCCGGGGCGAGCAAGGTGACGAAGGCTCAGGAGCTCGGTGTTCCGATGCTCGACGAAGCGGGTTTCGTTCGTTTGCTCGAGACGGGTGAATTACCGAACTAGCGAGTGGTCAGAGAACTTCGAACGACCACGAGTACGAGCGAGCCGTGTTGCGGCCGTCCTCGATCTTCCAGAAGATCACGGTCACCTGGTGGCGACCCACCGAGTACGACTCGATCACCGCTCCGTCACGAGGTTCGAAGCGGATGAGAGAATTTCCTTGGTCGTAGATCGCCGTGGGCGGCAGGTCGATCTGCTGACCGGGTTCGGGGAGGCCTCCGGCGATGTCCTCGAGGCGTGACGTCGGGATCTCGATGCCGTCGAGCACGAGCACGGCCTCGTAGCCGTCCTGGAGATCGACCGAGATCTCGGTTTGCGACAGAACCTGTCGATCGTTGGGTGCGGGGGAGATGTCGACGATCGCTTCGGGGTAATCGAGGAGATCGCGACCGGTGGTGGCCGAAAGGAATCCGGCGATCACCAAGAAGAGTCCGACGCCGGCCGCGATGCTGATGAGGAGCAGTTCGCGATTGGGCCGACGACGGCGTCGCGTCGTGCTGATGTCAGTGGAATCACCGCTCGCCACGCGGTCAGTTTCGCCGTTGCGACCTGGTTTTCCACAACGCACCAGCGTGAACTCGGTCGCCGCAGGTCACACGCGTTGCTCCGACGGGTAGTTTTTCGTCCCATGTCCGGGGTCGTCGATCCGCTCGAACTCGTCGGCGCGACGATCGACGGTCGCTTCCGCCTCGAGCGTCTGGTCTCGCCGTCCACGCAGTCGAGCACCTACGTCGCCGTCGACATCCGCGAGAGCCGTTCGGTTCACGTGCGGCTGTTCACCCCCGAGACCTCGTCGTCGATCGGCGATGCGGTCCTCGACCAGGCGCGGATGGTGGCCGGCATCAACCATCCCACCGTGGCCGCCGTGTTGTCGGCCGATCGCGCCGACGTGGCCGGACATCGCATGGTGTACGTGGCCAGCGAACGACCGCTCGGTGGAACGTTGCAGGACATGCTCGATCGCGGACGTTTGCTCACTCCCTCGCAGGCGGTTGTCGTGGGTGTCGATGTGTGCCGCGCTCTCGACCGCGCGCATCGCCGCGGCATCGTGCACCTCGACCTGCGTCCGTCGGCGATCATGTTCTCGGAGAATCAACGGGTGGTCGTGTCCGACCTCGGTATCGCCGCCCCGTCGGCGGAGGTCGCCTGGTCGGTTCCGTCCGCGGTGTCGCCCGAGCGCGCGCGTTACGCCTCGCCCGAACAAGCCGATGGTCAACCCTTCGACGAGAAGACCGACGTGTACGCGCTCGCACTCATCCTCGTCGAGTCGGTCACCGGCTCGGTGCCCTTCGTGACCGACTCCGTCGTGGCCACACTCTCGTCGCGTATCGATCGTCTGTTCCCCGTGTCGGCCGATCTCGGCGCGCTGGCGTCGGTGCTCGAGAAGGCCGGCCGCGCGCAACCCGAAGACCGATCGAGTGCCGCCGAAATGGGTCGCGCTCTCGTCCAGTCGGCGCCGTCGATGCCGCGACCCGAACCACTTCCTCTCGTCGTGTCCGATGCGACCGGTGAGATTCTCGTTCCGTCCCTGGAGATCGATCCGACGATCGACGTCGCTCGCCCGAGCGAGTTCGCGTCGATGCAGACCTCCGAGACGCCAGCCCCTTCGTCCACCGTGTCACGGGACATCCCGACGGCGGTTGGCGACCTGGTCATCAAGTCCGACACGGAAATGCTGGCTCCCGTCGACATGGTCGAGAGCGATGATGTCGACGACAAGCCGGTCGTCGCTCGTTGGATCATCGCCGCCACCGCCGCTCTGGTGCTGGTCGTCGGCGGCTTCTTCGCCTATCGCTGGATCACCGACAACGGCCGTGAGATCCCGATCCTCGCCAATCTGACCGAGGGACAGGCGACCAACTCGATCACCGAGTACGGCTGGGACATCGAGCGAGTCGAAGAGTTCAGCGAAGACATCGAGGCCGGGCGCGTGATCCGGACCGAACCGGCGGCCGGCGACTCGTTGAAGTCGAGCGGAGTCCTCACTCTGGTCGTGTCGAGTGGACCGCCGCCGGTTCCGCTGCCCGATCTGGCGACCCTCGACTCGGTGGCGGCGGTGACCGCTCTCGGCAACGTGGGCCTGCAGGCCAATGTTCTCGAAGAGCCGAGCGAAGAGGTCCCGGTGGGCGTCGTCGTGCGTTGGGTGGTGCCCGCGCAACCGAATCTCGCCGTCGGCGACGACGTGATCAAGGGCACGACCATCGACGTGTACGTGTCGCAGGGTCCGGCCCCGCGCATCGTTCCCGACCTCAAGGGTCAGACTCTCGAGTCGGCGTCGGCCAAGTTGGCCGAGTTGCGACTCACCATCAAGCGTCTCGACGATCAGTTCTTCGTCGACGTGCCGGCCGGTGCGATCGGCTCGCAGGTCCCGGCGGCCGGCGAACAAGTGGAACGCGACAGCGAGATCTCCGTCGTCGTGTCGAAGGGCCCCGATGTCGTCGCCGTCCCCGTTCTGCGGCGACTCAATTTCGAACAGGTGAAGCAGGCGCTCGCCGATGCCGGACTCGTGGTCGGCAATGTGACCGGCAACACCAATGGAGTCCTCGTGGCCCTGGCCTACAACGGCCAGATCGTGACGCCGGGCCAGTTGTTGCCCCGTGGCGCACCCGTCGACCTGGCCTACTTCGGCCGCTGATCGGCGCGGCTTCGCGTCGTCGGACCGCCCTGCCTAAGGTGAAATGCGGCCGAGCGTGACGCGCGGTCAGTCGCGAGCGCGGTGCCGCGAAGGTTCGATGAGGAGTAGGTCATGGGTTCACTGGACGGACGAGTAGCGATCATCACCGGAGCCGGGCGTGGCCTCGGTCGCGAACACGCCTTGTTGTTCGCCGCCGAAGGAGCCAAGGTCGTGGTGAACGACTTGGGCGGTGCCAACGACGGCACCGGGTCCGACATGACCCCGGCCCAGCAGACCGTGGCCGACATCAAGGCGATGGGCGGAGACGCCATCGTCAACACCGACAACGTCGCCGACTGGGACGGCGCCAAGCGCATGATCGATCAGGCCATCGAGGTGTTCGGAGACCTCGACATCCTCGTGAACAACGCCGGCATTCTTCGCGACCGCGTTCTCGTGAACATGACCGAAGCCGAATGGGACGCCGTGATCGCCGTGCACCTCAAGGGTCACTTCGCACCCACCCGCCACGCCGCCGCCTACTGGCGCGAGCAGTCGAAGAACGGCGTCACCAAGCCCCGCAACATCGTGCACACGTCCAGCACCTCGGGTCTGTTCTCCAATCCCGGCCAGACCAACTACGGCGCGGCCAAGTCGGGTATCGCCACGTTCGGCCAGATCTGCGCCAAGGAGTTGGCCCGCTACAACGTGAAGAGCAATTCGATCGCCCCGGCCGCCCGAACCCGTCTCACTCTGGCCACACCGGGTCTCGAGGACGTGATGGCTCCGAAGGAAGGCGCGTTCGACATGTGGGACCCGGCCAACGTGAGTCCGCTCGTCGCGTATCTGTCGTCGGCCGCGTGCGAGTTCAACGGCGAGACGTTCTACGTGCAGGGGGGTCAGGTCACTCGGGTTCAGTCGTGGACCATGGCCGAAGAGATCAAGCAGAACGATCGTTGGTCGGTCGCCGATCTCACCGTCGCGATGTCGAAGCTCGCGCCCAAGTCCTGATCCGTGGGCGCCGAGCCCCGCGAATCCTCGCCGCGCACCGTCAACCTCGACTCCGCCGGAGTCGACGAGGTCGGTGTCGTTCCCTGGCCGAGTCTCGTTCGTCGTCGGTTGGTCGATCGGGTTCCGATCGAGCGCAACTGGGCGCTGCTGATCGTCGTCCTTTCGGGCCTGTTCACGATCGGCGTCACGTTCACGATCCTCGTCGTCGAGCTGCAGACCATCGCCCGCGAGTTCGATTCGACGGTGTCGGTGATCTCGTGGGCCATCACCGGACCGATGCTGGCCTTCGGCGTGGTGGGACCGGCGTACGGTAAGGCCGGTGACCTGTGGGGTCACAAGCGAGTCTTCGTGTTCGGGTTGCTGGGTGCCGGACTCTTCGCCGCACTCACGGCGGTGGCCTGGAGCGCCGCGTCGATGGTGGCGTTCCGCATCCTGTCGGCGACCGCCGGTGCGGCGACCGGTCCGGCGACGATGGCCTACATCAATCGCTTGTTCCCTCCCGAGCAGCGGGTGCGTCCGCTCGGCTACTGGAGTTTCGTGAATGCCGGGGCACCGGTGATCGGCGTGGTCGCGGGTGTTCCTTTGGTGGATGCCGTCGGCTGGCGCGCGATCTTCGCGGTCCAGGCGCCGCTCTGCGTGATCGGCGTGTTGCTCGCCTGGCGTCTGTTGCCCGACACCGAGCGAGTCCGCGACGTCCGCTTCGACATCTGGGGTTCGCTCACCCTCGGACTCGGTGCGCTCATGATGCTCACCGGGGTGAATCAAGGTCCGAAATGGGGGTGGGCCAGTCCGGCCGTCGTGCTGCTGCTCGTCGGAAGTGTCGGTGTGTTGATTCTGTTCGTGCGCATCGAACGGCGGGTGTCCGATCCGTTGATGCCGCTGCGTTGGATGCGCACCCGGAACTTCGTGGTGCCGGTTGCCTCGCAGGCATTCGCCAACTTCGCGTACATGGGCGGACTCCTGCTCTCGCCGCTCGTCATGAGCGAGATCCTCGGCTACGACAGCGGCCGCATCTCGCTCGTGATCATCGCGCGTCCGCTCACGTTCGCACTGCTCGCACCGTTGGCGAGCCTGGCCACGATTCGCGTGGGCGAGCGTTTGGCCGCCATGTTCGGTTGGTCGTGCATCCTCGCGTCGATGCTCGCCTTCATGCTCGTCGACGAATCGAGCGGTGTGATGCTCATGGTCGCGGCCCTGGCGTTGTCGGGAGCCGGCTTCGGGATCGCCGGACCGGCGCTCACTTCACTGGTGGCCAACTCGGTCGATGAACGCGACCTCGGAGTGGCCGGAGCCATGCAACAACTCGTGAACCAGATGGGTTCGGTGTTCGGCTCGGTGGTGATGACGACCATTCAGGTCGCCACGCTGGGTGCCGGCCTCGAGACGTCGTATCACGTGACGTTCGCCGTCGCGGCCGCGGTGGCGGGAGTCGCCGTGATGTTGGCCGCTTTCGTCCGGCCCACGCCGCGCACGGCCTGAGCCGACGGCGACTACTTGGTGATGCCCTTGATCTCTTCGGCGATCTTGATGGTGATGTCGCTCTGAGGAACCGCGGTCTGCATCGACATGAGCTTCATCATGTCGCCGGTGACCTTGATCTTGCCGCTCATGAACGCCTGCATGGCCGCGGCCTGGTCGCCGAGGGCGAACATCGCGCGAGCGGTCGCCCAGTCGGTGGTGACCACGGCGTCGGGGTTCTCGAGTTCGCCGAGATCCATCTGCATGTCGCCGGACGACGTGTCGATGAAACTCTTGACCTCGCCGCTTCCGAACGGAACCTCGGTGATCACCTGATTGATGCGGATGGATGCGGCGATCTTGGGTGTCTGGCCTTCGTACTTCGCGCGGATGGCGCGGGCCGCGTTCATCCAGTCGTCGGACAAGAATTCGTGAGTCATGTCGCGACCCTATCCCTGGGGGACGACGACGCGCGAGGTCGTGACCGAGTCGAGGAAATCGTGATCGATGCCCACTCCTGACCCCGCGCCCACCGGCACCGTTACGTGGCCGTCGTGGAGGCGAACCGGATCGCTCACGATGTCGCGGCGCCAGAATCGCTCGGACGCCGACACGTCGCCGGTGATCGTGAAATTGGGGAGCGCGGCCAGGGCCAGGTTCATGGCCCGACCGATTCCGGTTTCGAGCATTCCCCCGCACCAGACCGGCACGCCGCGCTCGCGGCACACGTCGTGGACCGCCACGGCTTCGAGATAGCCGCCGACCCGCCCGGCTTTGACGTTGATGATCCGACAGGCACCCCGTTCGATCGCGTCGATGGCGGCCCGCGCCGAGACGATCGACTCGTCGAGGCAGATGGGTGTGGCCACTTGTTTCGCGATGATCGCGTGTCCGGTGACGTCGTCTTCGGGAAGAGGTTGCTCGATGAGGAGAAGATCGAACTCGTCGAGGCGAGCCAGGTGCGGACCGTCGTCCCGGGTGTACGCGGTGTTGGCGTCGACCTGGAGCGGAATCGCATCGCCGAAGGTCCGGCGAATCACTCCCACCGGTTCGATGTCCCAGCCCGGTTCGATCTTCAACTTGATGCGCACGTAACCGTCGTCGAGGTATCCACCCACCACACGAACCAAGTCGTCGATGGTGTCCATGATTCCCACCGACACACCGGAGGGGACGCGCTCGCGGACGGCTCCGAGCGCCGAAGCGAACGAGACG
>JBEAXP010000158.1:0-4305 GCA_041159745.1 Actinomycetota bacterium
ACTTCCGGACCGAGGGTCTCGTCAATGTTCCGGCTCCGTTGCGAACGGGTGGGCCGCCGATCCTCATCGGTGGATCCGGTGAGCGCAAGACGATCCCCCTGGCCGCGAGGGTGGCCGATGCGATCAACTTCAACTGCACGGTCGATGAAGTCCCGCACAAGTTGGCCGTTCTCGAACGTTCGCTCGAAGCCGGTGGTCGTTCGCGCGACGACATCAACGTGACCTTGCTCGCGTCGCTCGTGACCGCGCCGACCGACAAGGAAGTCGACGCGTTGTTGCGTCGGATGGTCGCGGGTCGCGGCATGGATCCGGCCCAACTCGACGATCCGGGTTTCCGGACGGGACTCACCGCCCGCATGATCGTCGGAACCCACGCGGAGGTCGCCGATCGCCTCGGTGGGCTCTGCGGTGAGTCGGGTCTCGACGGGTTGTCGTTCATGTTGCCCGCACATGCCGCCGATCCGGATGGACCGGCCGCCGTCGCGCCGGCGTTGAGGGAGTGCGGCCTGATCGTGGGCTAAGGTCGTTTGCGGAACGGCGTTCCGCAAACTCGTTCGAAGGGGAGGGGACATGTCCGGAGGGGCCACCGAGACGACGAAGTCGATCGTCGACATCCACGATGAGGCGGGACCACTCGATGTCACGCGCGAGTTCGACGTGTTGCGAGCCGGTTTGCAGAGGATGTTCGATCAGATCACGGCGGTGTTGCCGGTCGAACCCGACCCGTCGACCGACGAGTTCGCGTCCTACGGAGTCGAAGGTGGGCCGAAGGGGAGTCTCAACGCCTTCGTGGGGCCGGAGGTCGACTGGATGATCCACTCCTGGATCGGCAATCCGTCGATCGGATTCACCAACCTGCACCTCACCGCCTATCTCGGGCCGCACACCTACGTGCCACATCTCGGAATCGCGCTCGGCACGATCCCCGACTACTGGTACTTCGTCGATTACGTGCCTCGTGTCGATCTGTTGGCCCGGCCCGACTATCTCGATCGCTACTACGAACCGCACAACGCCGAGTTCATGGCGATCCGCGACGATCCGAACTTCTCGCCCTTCGTGAGCCAGACGCTCTACGTTCGCCAGGCGGTGTCCAACACCGCGCTGTGCTGCGTCGTGAAGCGCACCGATGACGCGGTCGACAAGATGCTGCGATTGGCTCAGGGCCGAGTCGATGCCTGGCTCGAGCACCTGAAAACGGGTGATCCCGTGCCCGCCGCCGAACGGCGGGCCCTCGCCGAGCGCGACCTGCTCGTGCGACGCACGGTGGCCGACCGTGATCCGGCCAACGTGATCGGAGTGCGGTTCTTCGGTGAGGAGATGACCGAGCGCCTCGTGCGCGCACTGTGGGCCGGCGATCGTCGGATCCCGAGCCCGGACGGATCGAAAGCCCGAATCGGCTGACCCCGATTCGGCGGACAGGGAGACATCATGATCAAGAATCAGTGGTACGCGGTCGAGTTCGGGCACGTGATCGGATCGAAGCCGCATCAGGTGAGATTGTTCGGCCAGGACCTCGTCCTGTATCGCAACACCAAGGGTGAGATGGTGTGTCACAGCGACATCTGCATTCACCGCGGCGCGTCGCTGGCCGGAGGCAAGGTCGTGGGCGACTGCGTCGAGTGCCCCTATCACGGCTGGCAGTTCGACACCGATGGCGCGTGCGTGAGGATTCCGGCCAACAAAGCGGGCTCTCCCATTCCGAAGAAGGCTCGCGTCGACAATTATCCGTGCGTCGAGAAGTACGGGTACGTCTTCGTGTTCTTCGGCGATCTCCCCGAGAACGAGCGACCGCCCCTGGCCGAATTGCCGGGGATGGCCGATGCTCGTGAAGCCCGCGCCGATGGAAACCGCATCGTGCAGGGCGAATTCCACTGGAAGGCCAATTACGAGCGAGTGATCGAGAACGGCGCGGACGCCGCCCACGCGCCGTTCGTGCATTCCACCAGTTTCGGCAACCCGAACAAGCCCGAGATCGAGGACTTCGACCTCGTCGAACACCGGGTCGGCGAGCACCTGATGGGTGCCACGTACGTGGTGCACCTCGAGCCGCCCGACCCGAAGGGAATCTGGAAGGTGCTACGGCGCGGCAAGGAGCGCCCGCCGGTCGCCACCGGCAACGGTGTGTTCTTCCCCAACATCACGTTCCTTCAGGTCAACCTGCCGATCGGTGTGATGACGATCTTCACGGCGGTCGTTCCGGTCGACGAGAACCACTCGATTTCGAAGTGGACGATGATGCGCACGTTCTTCACTCAGCCGTGGGCCATCACGCTGCTGCGCGCCGACAAGGATTCGTACAAGCGCACCATGAAGATCTTCTACGAAGATCGGGCCACGGTGGAAGGCCAGCGCCCCGAATTGGTGCCCTTCGATCTGTCGGCCGAATTGCAGGTGAAGAGCGACGCGGTGCAAGTGGCGTATCGACGTTGGCGCCAGTCGAACATCGATCGTGGCTGGCTCATCGACGAGCACGTCGTGGGCGCGGGCCGATACGAGGGGGCCAAGGTGGTGCCGTCGCCGGCCCGCCGGTCGAACCCCGAGTTGGCCAACGCCTGGGTCCTCAAGGAACTCGAGGCCAAGGAAGCCTTGCGCGAGCGCCGCGAGGTCGAACGCGCGTGAGCGTGTCCTTCGATCTCTGCTGGCGCTCGGTCGAGACGATCGTCGATCGTCTCGCGCTGACCGAGGTCCCCGGAGACGAACCGGGTGCACTGCATGTTCTCACCAGTCCCATGATCCCCGACTCGCCGGTCGGGTTGATGCGTTGGTGGACCGGCGCGGTCGATCTCGCGTACATCGGACTGACCGTGCCGCCGATCGGCCTCGACAGTCACATGATGTTCGCGTTCTCGCCCGTCACGTCGGCGGTTCCGCACTTCACGATCGACTCGGTGGCCGGCGGCGGACAGCCGGGCGCCCAGGCGGCTTTCGCGTTCCACCTCGACCTCATCCCGAAGCTCGACCTGGGCGCGCACCTCGGTTACCTGCGCCATTGCTTCGAACCGCTCACCGCGATACGGGCCGAGGCCCAGACGATCGCCGGACTCGAAGCGGCTCATCTGAGTCCGACGCAATACGCCGTGATGTCGGCGTGGATGCTCGTGCACCGAGCCGACGAGTCGGCGTTCCGCAACGTGGAGACGGCGGTGACGTCGTATCGGGAGCACTGGCTGTCGCTCGTCGCCAACGGTGTGCCGAGCGAAGTTCTCGACGGTATCGGTCCCGACCAGATCGCCGATCGCGATCGTCGTAATCGCGCGATCGTCTTCGATCCGACGGTCGATCCGGTGTGGGGTCGTGTCGGGCAGTTGATCGGTGCCGAAAAAGCAGAAGTTCTCAGATCGAGGCTGGCGACGCCGGCGAAGTGACCAAGCGAGGGGACATGTCCAACGAAACGAGCAAGTGGCAGCAGACCATCGAAGGCGAGTGGTACGGCCGTCCGTCGGTGTGGGATCCGAACGGCAATCACACCGGTTGGATCAAGGTGTCGAGGTCGTCGCGCAAGGAAGGCGACAAGACCATCTATTACATGCACACGAAGTTCGACAACGACGGACCGTTGCGCAATCGGATGGAGTTCAGCGAGTTCGCGTTCGAGTTGCTCGACAGCGACCGCGACCGCATCTACCTCGGCCCCGACTTCGTGGGAGCCGGCCACCCGTACGGGATGCTGGTGGACGCCAACTACTACTCGCCGGCCTGGCAGGCCGACCTGCGCACGATGGTGCACATCCTCGACGACGGCGAGACACAGGTGTATTCGTCGCTCCTGTTCGAGGGCCAGACCATCGTCGCGGTCATGAACGGCGTCTACAAGGTGGCCTTCGATTACGAGACGAATCCCGAAACCCGTCGGCGTATCGACGCGTTTTGCGAGGCCGAGGCCCAGGCCGGCCGCATGCCCCACACTCTTCCGCCCAAGCAGAGTGGAACTTGGTCCGGAACCATGCGCGCGTACGACTCCGAACAACAGCCCGTCGGGGAGGTGAAGGTGTCGATCCGCCACGAACCGACCAGCCTTCTCCGAGCTCGCCAGACGGTGAAACTCTCGGGCCTGATCGAGAAGCAGTACACGTTCGATCGCTACCACGACGGCAACCTGCACACGTTCGACGGTCCGGGTCTCTACGGAAACGGCCGGGCCTACGGTCGGGCGCTGTACACCGCTCAGCACATCTTCGGCGAGGCCACCAAGATCCAGGGACGCGAGTTCCTCTACGACGACAAGTTGTCGATGTCCGCTTGTTGGAAGTGGATCGTGAGCGACCGGATGAAGTACATGCTCTACGGCGCGTTGGCCTGGCA
>JBEAXP010000171.1:0-5516 GCA_041159745.1 Actinomycetota bacterium
GGCTCGAGAAGTGGGTGTATCGGCGGGCCGCGGCGGTCACGGTGCTGTCCGAGGATCTGGCCGACAATCTGCGCGCGAAGGTGCCGACGGCGCGCCGCGACACGATCGTCGTCATCCCTAACTTCGTCGACACCGAGGTGATCGCTCCGCTCGATCGCCACACCGAGTACCGGCGCGAATTGGGCCTCGACGATCGGCCGGTGGTGATGTACGCGGGCAATGTCGGCTTCTCCCAGTCGCTCGAGTTGTTGCTCGCGGCGGCCCGTCGGAACCCCGAGGTGTGGTTCGTGATCAACGGCGAGGGGTCGGCCCGGTACTCGCTCGAGGATTCCGCCCGCGATCTCGCGAACGTGCGGTTCGCCGACTACCAGCCGGCCGCACGTCTTCCCGAGGTTCTCGCCACCGCCGATCTCCACGTGATCCCTCTCAAGCGCGGACTCGGACGCGTGAGCGTTCCGTCGAAGACGTACTCGATCATGGCGGCGGGTCGTCCGGCGTTGGCTTCGATCGATCCCGACACCGAAGTTCCGCGATTGCTGGCTCGTTCGGGCGGTGGAATCAGCGTCGAGCCGGAGCAGGAAGACGCCTTCTGTTCGGCCCTGTCCGAGCTTCTCGGTGACCCCGAGCGTCTGACCGACATGGGTCACAAGGCGCGGGCTCACGTGCTCGGAAACGTGTCGCCGCGCGCGGTGGGCGAGGCCTACGCCGCGGTCCTCGTGGATCAGTCCCGCGACCGTCGCGCCTGACCTCATGACCCTCTGAACCCGGGTTCGCCCAGGTAGCCTCGTCTCCTCGTGGGTCCGAACGCCAAGTCATCCGGTCGCAATTCGGCGTCGCGCGTCGCGCGTCTCGCCGCCAAGGGCAAGGGAAAGAAGGTCCGCTTCAAGGGCGGCACGCTCTTCCCGGCCATCGTCGTGGGCGTGGCCATCGTCGGCGCGGCGCTCATCATCTATTCGCGCGCATCCATTCCCGATCGCAACACTCCGCCCACGGTCAACGACCACTGGCACGCTTCGTACGGCTTCTACGCCTGCGACAACTGGCTGCCCGACCTGCAGGGCAACAAGGAAGAACTCGACACGGCCGGCCAGCTGGCCAACGACAAGTTCCGCCGCACGGGTATTCACAGTCACGACGACGGCGTGATGCACTGGCACCCCTACACCTCGGCGGCCACCGGCCGTAACGCCAAGTTGGGCGTCTTCCTCGACGTGTACGGCGTGAAGGTCTCCGACACCAAGATCGAGTTCCCCGACGACCAGGGTGGCGCGGTGTACGAAGAGGGCGAGACGAAGTGCATCGACAAGGACGGCAAGCCGGTCGATGGTGAAGTGGTGGTCTACGCGTACGAGTCGTACGACAACGCCGACGACTTCTCCACCTACATCACCAACTTCGACGACATCCGACTGATGCAGGACAGCATGGCGTTCACCATCGCTTTCGTGCCGGCCGGAACCGTGCCCGGTCTTCCGCCCTCGGCGGCCCAATTGCCCGAACTCGGTGCGGTCGACTCCGGTGCCGCTCCGCCCACGTCGGCGCCGGTCGCTCCGGGCGACAGTGCGGTCGACGTGACCACCGAGGTGTCAACCACCGTGGTCGGTCCGGCGGCTCCCAGCACCACCGTTGCTTCGGCGGCCACCACCACGGCCGCTCCGGCGCCCACCACCACCGGCGGCTGATGCGCGCAGTGGTGTTGGTCGGCGGGTTCGGCACCCGTCTGCGACCGCTCACGTTCACCACGCCCAAACCCATGCTCACGGTCGGGCATCGACCGATCATCGAGAACCTGGTGCGCATGCTCGCACCGGCCGGAGTCGACGAGGTCGTGTTGGCCCTCGGTTTCAAACCCGAGCCGTTCATGGCCGCCTTTCCCGACGGGACGTGCGCGGGGGTCCGCTTGCACTACGCGGTCGAGCCCGAACCGCTCGATACCGGCGGCGCCATTCGCTTCGCCGCCGAGCACGCCGGCGTCGACGACACCTTCGTGGTCGTGAACGGCGACGTACTCACTGATCTCGACGTCTCCGATTTGCTCGCGTTCCACCGTCGCTGCGGCGCCGAAGCGACTCTGCACCTCACACCCGTCGACGATCCGTCGGCGTTCGGAGTCGTCGACATGGACGACTCCGGACTCGTGTCGCGATTCGTGGAGAAGCCGGCGCCGGGCACCGCCCCCAGCAACCTCATCAACGCCGGCACGTACGTGTTCGAACCGTCGGTGCTGGCCCGCATTCCCAGCGGCCGCAAGGTCTCGATCGAACGCGAGACGTTCCCGCAGATCGTCGCCGACGGCCGGCTCTACGCCCTGGCCACCGACGACTACTGGGTCGACACCGGTCGGCCATCGCTGTATCGGCAGGCCAATCTCGACATGCTCGACGGTCGACGTCGCTCTCTCACGTGCGTCGCCGTCGAACCGGGGGCCGACGTCGACCCGTCCTCGCGCGTCGAGCATTCCCTCGTGGCCAAGGGAGCCCGGGTCGAGGCCGGCGCGAAAGTGTCGGGATCGGTCATCCTCCCCGGCGCGGTCATTCGTCGTGGTGCCGATGTCGTCGACAGCATCGTGATGGGGGACATCGGAGAGAACGCGACTCTGCGTACCTGCGTGATCGGTGCACAGGGAGCGGTCGCGGCCGGTGCAACCCTGAGCGACGCCCTCGTTCCCGATCCGTCGGCGGCCTGACGTGCCCCGCAAGCCGACCATCGTCGCACCGACGTCGGCCGTCGTGATCGGTGGAGCCGGATTCATCGGATCGCATCTGGTCGATCGCCTGCTCGACCACGACGTGACGGTCGATGTGGTGGACGATTTCACCACCGGATCGCTGGCCAACTTGGCCGAGGCCCGCGCCCGCGGCGCCCGGCTCTCCATTCAGCAACTCGATGCGGCGGCGCCGGAATTGTCGACCCTTCTCGAGCGTCGAACTCCCGAAGTCCTGTACCTCGTGCGCGGCCTCGGATCCGACGCGCGCCATCCTCTGCTCGCCGTCGAGGCGCTGGCGGTACTCGTGGCGTGCCTCGAAGCGATCAGGACGGTGTCTCCGAAGTCGAAGGTCGTCGCGGTGCTTCCGGCCAGTCAGGTGTACGGCGAGATTCCCTTGCGGGATCTCCCCGTGCGCGAGGACCACGAACGAACGCCGGTCACCGTGAGCGGAATCATCGCCAACTCGATGCTCGACGTGCTGGCCGGATACCGCGATCGCCACGCGGTCGAATACACGGCGCTCGTCATGCCCACCGTCTATGGACCGCGTATGCGTCCTGACGGCAACGTGGTAGCGGCGGCTCTGGCGGCCCGCGACAACGGCACCGAGTTCACGTTTCACGGCGACGGCCGTCAGACACGAGATCTGCTGTGGATCGACGATGCGACCGAGGCGTTGGTTCGAGCCGCTGGCAAAGGCGGCGGACTCGCCCTCAACATCGGCACCGGCGTGCAGACCACCGTGCGCGACATCTGGCGCTCCGTCGGTTCGGGAGCTCCGGCCGCCAGCGCGCCCAAACGTACGCACCACGTGTCCCGGGTCGCGTTGTCGGCGGCCCGAGCCCGACTTCATCTCGGCTGGTCGCCGTTCACCACCGTGGACGAGGGCCTGAGTCGACTCCTCGGCTGACGTCCGGTCAGCGGAACAGATCTTCGTTGGCCGGGCGGACGATCTCGTCGATCGACGACTCGCGGAACCACTCGGGGTCGCACCCGCGCACGACGGCCACCGGGACCCCGTTCGACTTTCCCATCACCAACTCGCCGGCCGAGGCGATCTCGTCGGCGACGCACACCTCGGTCACCTGCATGACGCGACCGAGCGCATCGGGAGTTCCGCGCAGGTCGACCACCGCGGCGATGCCGGCCACGCCGATGGCGACGTCGGTGAGTCCCTTGCGCCACGGGCGGCCGAAGGTGTCGGACACGATGACGCCCACGTTCACGCCCAATTTGGCGCGAACGATGTCGCGGATGCGGCGGGCCGAGCGGTCGCTGTCGACGGGCAGCAACGCCGCCCATCCCCGTTCGACATTCGACAGGTCGATGCCGCTGTTGGCGCAGATGAACCCGTGCGTGGTCTCGGTGATGATCAGGTCGCCGCGGCGGCGAACGACCCGAACCCCCTCTTGCTCGACGAGGACTTTGTGGGAAAGGGGATCGTTGGGATCGATCTCCACCATGCGCCCCTCGGCCTTCGACACGATCTTCTGCGTGACGACCAGAACGTCGCCGTCGGCGAGCGGACCGTTGGGTTCGTCGCGACAGGCGTCGACGATCACGTCACCGAGTTGATCGCCCGGCTTGATCTCGCCGATTCCGGTGACACCCCAGGCGGTGAGTCGTAGTTGGGCTGGATTGCTCATCGGGTCCATCATGCCACCGCGCCGATGGTCGTCAGCGCGAGATCTCGGGCCACGTCGAGCGACGACATGATCGTGTTCGCGACGACGCAGCGGATGCCCTCGGCCTCGACGCGTGCGACCGAATCGGCGTCGCGTTCGTCGATCACCAGCGTGGAGCAGATGGGTGCGTACAAGCGGGCCACTCCGACCACCGATGCTTCGTGTCCGAGTTCGACCAACATCCGGTCGGCCGGGCCCTTGAGCGCCGCGCCGGCGATGATGGGCGAGATCGCGACGACTGATTCGCGGCGGGCGGCCAACGCCGAGTCCACACCGGTCAAGGCGCGGATCGGGCCGATCGACACGATCGGATTGGATGGAGCGATCACGATGGCATCAGCAGAGGCGATGTCGCCGAGGAACCCGGGAGTGGCGTGGGGTGCACCCTCGAAATGCACCGTGCGAACCGGCACGGCGTGACGACGCTGAACGAAGTACTCCTGGAACGAGACGCGGCGCTCCGATCCATCGGTGTCGATGATGTCGACGAGAGTCGCCACCGGTTCGTCGCACATCGGAACGATTCGCAGGGAAAGTTCCCACGCTCGTCGTATCTCGTCGGTGATCTCGGTGAGTGACGAGCCTTCGCGCAGACGAGCCGTGCGATACAGATGAGTGGCCAGGTCGCGGTCGCCGAGATTGAACCAGGTGTTGGCGGCGCCCGATCCGTCGGGTCGTACTGTCGCGTAGCGGCCCACCGACTCCATGACTCGCCACGATTCGTCGCCGAGTCCCCAGCCGCGCTCGGTGTCGATCGCGCCCGACACGGTGTAGGTGACGGTGTCGAGATCGGGCGAAACCCACAGCCCGTTGATCCAGCCGTCATCGCCGGTGTTGACCACCGCGGTGATGTCGCGCGGGTCGACCGCCGCCGCGAGGCCGCGCAGGAATCGAGCCGCGCCCACTCCGCCGGCGATCACCGTGTACTTCGACGTCACGACGCCATTCTCACGATCGAACCGAGTCGGCGACGACTCGGCGGTACAGCGCGACCATGCGTGCCGCGGTGTTCGCCCACGAGAACTCGCCGACTCGATCCCGGCCGGCCGAGACGAGACGCGCGCGTTCGGCGTCGTCCTCGACGGCCCGCGAAAGGGCGGCGGCGAGTCGGTCGATGTCGAGGG
>JBEAXP010000178.1:0-10492 GCA_041159745.1 Actinomycetota bacterium
CGCCTCGGTCTCTGACGACCGGCACGCGAAGGTCGTCACCGAGCGAATCCACCGCACACCCCCGTGCCATCATTCGTCGATCGACTTCCCCTCCGTGCAATCACTAAGTTGGAGGCCGACATGGCAGCGGACGACCGCAGTCGCTTGAACCTGTATCAAAAGCTCGAATCAATACTCGGGACCGAGGAGGCCGACACTCTGATGGCACATCTTCCACCCCTCACCTGGAACCAGATTGCGACCAAGAGCGATCTGGATCATCTGCACAATCGGCTCACGACCGAGCTGCGCGCCGAGATGAACGTGGGATTCGCGGCACTTCGGGCCGAAATGGTCGAGGGAGTCAACCGGCAGATCAAGTGGCTGGTCACGTTCGCGGCGGCCTGGACCTCGCTTCTACTGGCGGTCATCCGCCTCGGTCTCTGACGACCTGCACGTCTAGTGCGACTTCGTCACCAATCCGGTGACTTCTGGTCACCGGAAACTCAGTGGGCGAGGGGGGACTTGAACCCCCACGTCCTTGCGAACACTGGCACCTGAAGCCAGCGCGTCTGCCATTCCGCCACTCGCCCGAGTAACAGGCCTCGAACGCTACCGCCCCAACCGGGGCCGACCACCAAGGCGACACAGTGCGTCCACCCTGCACCGGTACCATTTTCCCCGCCCGTCATCACGGCGAAGGAGGTGGACGATGGCCGCAGGAATCTTCAATCGAGGCAACCGCACGAACGTTCGCCCCATCGACCTCGGCCGCCACCTCGTCCGCGAGATCGACGACAAGCGATCGGTCGACTCCAAGAGCCGGCGGGTCGCCCCCAACTACTTCGTGTTCCGCCTCCATCCACGCGACCTCGATCAACTCGAGGAGTTCCAAGCCGCGCTCGAAGTCGAACTGAGCGAAGCCGCCAAGGAGTACGCCCGGTCCGAGGGCTATCACCTGAAGGGTCCGATCACCGTCTCCTTGGTGGCCGACGACAAGGTGAAGTCGGGTCGTGTCGAGATCGACTCGAAGGTTCGCCGGGCCGAGAGCCCGATCGCCACCGGCACCCTGGTCGTCTCGGGCGGCCAGTCGTACCCGCTCGGAGAGACGCCGGTAGTGATCGGTCGATCACCCGATTGCACGATCGTTCTCGATGACGCCAACGTCAGCCGTCGTCACGCCGAAGTGAAAGTCGTCAACGGCGCGTACGCGGTCTCCGATCTCGGTTCGACCAATGGCACCAAGGTCAACGGCGTTGCCGTCGGCGCCGATCGTGCCCTCCGCGACGGCGACATCATCACCTTGGGAAGCCATTCCATTCGGTTCGAAGCCGCGTCACGATGACCGATCAGCTCCTCGGACTCCTTCGGTTCGTCCTTCTGGCCGCGCTGTATCTCTTCTTCGCCCGAGTGGTGTGGGCCGTCTGGACCGAGGTTCGTGTTCCGGCCGTGTCGCGTTCCACCGGGCCGATCCCCTCTCCGGTCGTCGATGGCACCGCAAAGGTTCCGCGTCGTCAGCGCGTCACCGAGCTTCGAGTCGTCGCTCCCAAACGTCACAAGGGACACCAGATCGAAATCGGTTCCGAACCGCTCGTCATCGGTCGCTCCGAGAACACCGATCTCTCGGTGGCCGACGATTCGTATCTCAGCAACGTCCACGCTCGCGTCTGGATCGCCAGCGGTGCGGCCGTCGTCGAGGATCTCGGCTCGACCAACGGAACGCTCGTCAACGGCAACCGCATCTCCGGGGTCGTTCCGCTACGACCCGGTGATCGCATTCAAATGGGCTCGCTCGTCGTCGAGGCCGAACGATGATCCGCGTCATCGCCGGTGCCGCCACGCACGTCGGTCGGGTTCGCGAGGCCAATGAAGACTCCTTCCTCTGCGCCAATGGCCTCTTCTTCGTCGCCGACGGCATGGGCGGACACAGTGCGGGGGAGGTCGCCAGCGACATCGCCGTCACCACTCTCCGCGAAGTTCTGAGCGAAGCCGGCAACATCGTGCTCGCGTCCGACGACGTGGCCGCCGCGGTGCGCCACGCCAACACCGCCATCTACTCCGAATCGGTCCTCGACTCGAGCAAAGCCGGAATGGGTACGACACTCACCGGTCTGGCCGTGTCGAATCCGTTCGACCACAAAGCGGTGGTGGCCAACGTCGGCGACTCACGAACGTACCTGTGGCGCCACGGCGAACTTCGCCAGATCACCAAGGACCACTCGCACGTGCAGTCACTGGTCGACCGCGGGGCGATCACCCGGGCCGAAGCGCGGGTTCACCATCAGCGCAACATCGTCCTCCGTGCCATGGGCATCGATTCGTACGTCGACGTCGACACCTTCGAGGTCGACATCGAAGACGGCGACCGCTTCATCATCTGCAGCGACGGTCTCGTCGACGAAGCCGACGACAACGAGATCGAAGCACAGGTCCGGTCGTCGATCGGCCCACAAGACCTGGCCGACCGTCTGGTGACTCTGGCCAACGACAATGGGGGCCGTGACAACGTCACCGTTCTCGTCGTCGACTTCGTTCTCACCACCGCGACCGACAGCACGCCGATCGTGACCGAGATTCCGCCGATCGCAGCGACCATCATGGATCCACCCGCGCGAAACCGGACCTCGACGTGGTTCAGTGTTGCCGCGTGGGTGATGTGGCTGGCTGCGGCCGGCATCACGGTGGCGGTCGCCGTCAGCGCCATCGCCTCGAAGTGACCGCAGCCGACTACTCGATCGCCAATCGACGGCGATCCATCGAGCTCGGTCTGGTGATCGCCGCCGGGGTCATCACCGCCGGTGCCTACACGCTGGCCTCGCTCGGCAAGAACTCGGTCATCCCGCCCCGGATCCTTCCCTTCCTCGGCGTTCTCCTCGCCGTCCTCTTGGCCGCCCACGTCGCGGTTCGTCGATTGGCTCATGGCGCCGACTCCACACTGCTGCCGGTGGCCGTGCTCCTCAACGGACTCGGCTACGTGATGATCGCGCGCTTGTCCGAGCGTCTGGCCGGACTTCAGACCACGTGGACATTCATCGCTATCGCGACATTCGTGGTCGTTCTGCTGTTCGTCGAGCGAGTGAACGATCTGGCTCGATACCAATGGCACTTCTTCGGCGCGGCGGCGTTGCTGCTGCTCCTGCCCATGGTGCCCGGACTCGGCTTCAGCTCCGGTGGTGCGCGTATCTGGGTGAACATCGGACCCATCAACTTCCAACCCGGCGAGTTCGCCAAACTGGCTCTGGCGCTCTTCTTCGCCGGTTATCTCTCCGAACGCGGCAGCCTGATCGCCCGCGGCACTCGGCAGTGGGGTCGCTTCACCGTTCCGGAACCCCGAGATCTCCTCCCCTTGGTCGGAGCGTGGGCGTTCTCGGTCGTCGTGATGGTCGGTCAGCGGGATCTCGGATCGAGTCT
The DNA here is from genome assembly GCA_041159745.1 of Actinomycetota bacterium. Lineage (GTDB taxonomy): Bacteria > Actinomycetota > Acidimicrobiia > Acidimicrobiales > Ilumatobacteraceae > Casp-actino8. Next base: position 3,391 of record JBEAXP010000178.1, read on the forward strand.
TCTCTTCTTCACCCTCTTTGTCGTGATGGTGTGGGTCGCCACCGAACGAGCCGGCTATCTGGCTCTCGGCTTCGCACTCTTCGCCGGAGCATGCTTCGCCGCGTACCACCTCTTCGACCACGTGCAGACACGAGTCGCCATCTGGCTCGATCCGTGGAGCCGCTACGACGGCAAGGGCTACCAGTTGGCCCAGGCGATGTTCGCCCTCGGCAGTGGCGGTACCGCCGGAACGGGATTGGGTCTCGGTGATCCGACTCGTATTCCCGAGGCCAAGAACGACTTCATCTTCGCCGCCATCGGCGAGGAACTCGGTCTCTTCGGCGCGACCGCGATCCTGCTCGCGTTCGTCATCATCATCGGCGCCGGCTTGCGCACGGCTCTGCGCACACAACGACCCTTCGAGAAGTTGCTCGCCACCGGCCTCACCACGATTCTCGGTGTCCAGGCGTTCATCATCATCGGCGGTGTGATTCGCGTGGTGCCGCTCACCGGTATCACCCTCCCGTTCGTCAGCTACGGCGGGTCGAGCCTCGTGGCCAACTACGCGATTCTCGCGCTCCTCATCCGGACGAGTGATGCGTCGGCCCGTCGTCTGGGAGAAATCCCCGACCGACCGACCATCCGCGAACGCTGGGAAGCCCGTCGGGTCCGTCGACATGAGCAGGACCCGTCGTGAATCAGCGAATTCGCCGTCTCGCTGTCGCGTTGTTGACTCTCTACGCGATTCTCTTCGTCCAACTCAACATCATCCAAGTGGGTCGCAAGTCGAGTCTGGACGCCGATGCTCGCAACACCCGCCTCACCGTGCGTACTTTCAACGATCCGCGCGGTGACATCATCACGATCGACGGCAAGGTGATCGCCGAGTCGGTGCGCTCCGAACCGGGTGGTGAGCATCCCTGGAAACGCGTGTACGCGGAAGGGGATCTGTACGCCCACATCACCGGCTACTACACCTTCGCCTACGGTGCGACGCAGATCGAACGCGTGGCCAACGACGTCCTGGCCGGGCGTACCGCCGAACAACAGGTGAACGGCCTGGCGTCGCTCTTCGACGGTGGAGACACCACCGGCACGGTGGTCACCACGATCGACTCGAAGATCCAGACCGCCGCGCGCCGGGCACTCGGCGAACGCGAGGGTTCGGTCGTCGTGGTCGATGTCCGCACCGGTGCGGTCAAGGCCTTGTGGAGCTACCCGTCGTTCGATCCGAACTTCCTCACCACCGACGATGACGATCTGGCCGGTGAGATCATCCAATACCTGAACGACGCTCCGGGCGATCCGCTGCTCGCCAACAGCTACCAGCAGCGTTACATGCCCGGTTCGACGTTCAAGGTCATCACCACGGCCGCCGCACTCGATGCCGGCATCATCGGTCTCGACACCGTGTTCGCCGAGGAGTCCGAGTTCCTGCCGCCGCAAACCACCGACCCGATCACCAACTACAAGAACAAAGTGTGCGGAGGAGACCTGATCGAGGTGTTCCGGCGTTCGTGCAACACGCCTTTCGCCCGCACCGCACTCGAACTGGGACCCGACAAGTTGACGGCAGCCGCGCAGCGCTTCGGAATCGGAGAGTCGCTCCCCTTCGATCTTCCACGACCGGCCGCCAGCGCGTTCGGAACGGCCGACTACTTCGACGACAATCTGCCTCTCCTCGCGATCGGCGGCTTCGGCCAGGGCAACACCCAGATGGTTCCGCTGCACATGGCTCTCGTTGCCGCTTCGGTTGCCAACGGCGGCGCGATGATGAAGCCCTACGTCATCGACTCGACGCGCGATCACGACGGTGGCCTGCTCGATCGCACCCGTCCATCGGTGTGGAAGCAGACCATGACCCCCGAGTCGTCGAAGCTCCTCACACAACTCATGACCGAGGTCGTCCGCAACGGCACGGCATCGTGCTGCTTCCAACTCGCGAACGGTGTCCAAGCCGCCGCCAAGACCGGCACCGCTCAGCTCAACGGCCCCGGCGAACCCGAGCGTTCGCACGCCTGGATCATCGGGTTCGCGCCCGTCGACACACCGCGCTACGCCATCGCGGTCATGCTCGAAGGAACCAACGCCGAGATCAGCGAGGGAACCGGTGGACGACTCGCGGGACCCGTGGCCAAAGCGGTCATGGACGTTGCCCTGACCCGCTGAGCGCCCACCGATAGCCTCTCAGCAGTTATGTCCGACCACGGCAGCGTCATTCTCAACGATCGCTACGAGATGCAACAGCGCATCGGCCGCGGCGGAATGGCCGACGTCTACCTGGCCCGCGACGTTCTCCTCGATCGTCTCGTGGCCATCAAGGTCCTGTTCCCCGAATTCGCCACCGACCCGGCTTTCGTCGAGCGGTTCCGTCGCGAAGCACAGTCGGCCGCCAACCTCAACCACCCCAACATCGTCAGCGTGTACGACTGGGGCCGGAGCAACAACACCTACTTCATGGCCATGGAGTACGTGCCGGGTCGAACCCTGGCCGATGCTCTGCGCGACATCGGCCCCATCTCGGCCACCAAGGCCGCCGAGGTCGGAATCGAAGTGGCGGCCGCATTGTCGTTCGCCCATCGCAACAACGTGGTCCATCGCGACATCAAGCCGGGGAACATCCTCATCGGCAGCAACGGTCAGCTCAAGGTGGCCGACTTCGGCATCGCACGTGCGCTCGGCAGCGCGGCCGACACCGGTCTCACACAGCACGGTGCCGTCATGGGTACCGCGGCCTACTTCTCCCCCGAGCAGGCGCAGGGCGGCCAGCCCGATCCGCGCAGCGATCTCTACTCACTCGGCATCGTTCTCTACGAGATGGTGGCCGGGCGCGTGCCGTTCACCGGCGAGAACACGGTGGCCATCGCGTACAAACAGGTTCACGATCAGCCCACCCCTCTCAACCAATACGCACCCGATGTGCCGCGGGCGTTCGAGGCGATCGTCGCTCGACTGCTCACCAAGGATCCGGCCCGGCGGTATCCGACGGCCGAGGCGGTCCGCGACGATTTGCGCCGGTTCCGCGACGGACTCCCCGTGCAGGCTCTCGCGGCGATCATCAACAAACGCGACACTCCCGAACCGCCGCCCACGGTCGCGAACGAGCCGATTCTTCCGCCGCCCACGACCACGTCGCCCAAAGCCGACGTCCCGCGCACCAAGATCATGATCAGCGATCGACCGCCGGGATACGACGCTTCGGGCGCTCTCGTTCAACCCGACGAGCCGCGTCGTCGAACCGGACTGATCGTCGGTTCGGTGATCGCCGCCATGGTGATCCTCGCCGGACTCGTGGCCGGGTTGCTTCTCCTCTCGAACGAATCCTCCTCCACTCCCTCGATCGAGGTTCCGAACGTCACCGGTCTGTCATTGGAGGAAGCGGCCCGGGCGATCGAGAACCTGGGTCTGACGGTCGTCCCGATCGCCGAAGAGAACCCCGGGGTAGACGCCAACATCGTGTGGTCGCAAGATCCACCCGCCGGCGAACTCGTGGGTGACGACGCCGCGATCAAACTCGTGTACAACCCGTCGAACACGCCCATCGCGGTGCCGAACCTCACCGGACTCACCATCGATCAAGCGCGCACGGCATTGCTCAATCTCGGGCTCACGATCGGCAACATCACCTACGTGAACGATCCGGGTATCGCGGCCGACACGATCATCTCGTCGACTCCCGCGTTCGGAGAGTCAGTGCTGGGCGGAGCCACCATCGATCTCACCGTGAGCCAGGGCAAGGGAACCAACCCGGTGCCATCGCTCGACGGGAAGACGATCGAAGAAGCCCGTTCGATCCTCGAAGGCGAACCGTACGAATTCGTGGTCACCGAAATCATCGAGGCGAGTGACACCGTCCCGGTGGGCAACGTGATTCGCACCAGTCCGGTGGTCGGAGCCGAGACGCCCAAGGGCGCCACCATCACGGTGTACGTCTCGAACGGCCGCGCACCCATCAAGGTGCCACCGGTGGTCGGACTGCGGGAGGCGCAGGCACGACCGCAACTCACCGCCAAGGGCTTCCTCATTCGCGTGGAGTATCAGGAAGTTGCTGCGGATTCAGGCGAGGTCGATCGCGTCATCTCGCAGAATCCCGCTGCCGGGACCGACGCACCCGTGGGCAGTGAGGTTGTGCTCGTGGTCGGCAAGGCGGCCGCGCCCACCACCACCTCGTCGAGCACCGTGGCTCCCACCACGACCGCCGCGCCCTGACGAACGCTCGTCAGCGACGCAAGAAGTTGTCGAGCATGCGATGACCTTCCTCGGTCAGGATGCTCTCGGGGTGGAACTGCACACCTTCGATCGGTAGTTCGCGGTGACGGACACCCATGATCATTCCGTCGGCCGTCGTCGCGGTGACCTCGAGACACTCGGGCAACGAGTCGGGTTCGATGACGAGCGAGTGGTAACGCGTGGCGGTGATCGGGCTGGGAAGACCGGCGAACACTCCGGTGTCACGGTGATCGACTCGACTGGTCTTGCCGTGCATCAGTTCGGGGGCCCGGATCACCCGGCCGCCGAACACATGGCCGATCGCTTGATGTCCGAGGCAGACCCCGAACACCGGAATGCCCGCGCGCCCGGCGGGCTCGATCAGATCGCAGAGGATGCCGGCGTCCTCGGGTCGCCCCGGACCGGGTGACAAGAGAACGGCATCGGGCTGCGTGGCGAGAATCTGCTCGACGGTCAATGCGTCGTTGCGGTGCACTTCGGGCTCGGCCCCGAGTTCACCCAGGTAATGGACGAGGTTGTAGACGAAGCTGTCGTAGTTGTCGATCACGACCACGCGGCGTCGGGCTGGCGTCACCCGTTCAGCCTGCCAGTGGAGCGCCGGTTCTCCCCTACACTTTCGACCCGTGGCACCTCCCAAGCGCAAGAGCGGCGGCCGCACCACTCCGAAGGGCACCCGGCCCAACGAGGGGCGCGTCGCGAATCCCGATCACAACTCGGCCGGCGTGGCGGCTTCCTCGCGGTACACCCCGCCCATCCCGATGGCGGTCAAGGAGAGTCCGCGCTGGGTGCCGATCCTGATGTTCGCCCTCTTCATCGTGGGCGCACTGGTGATCCTGCTCTATTACTTGGGCGCCGTCCCGGGCGGTCGGAGCAACTACTACCTGCTCGTCGGGCTGGCCTTCATCCTGGGCGGTCTGTACACAGCCACCAAGTACCACTGACGCTGCCACCTGGCGTTTTAGTGCTATTTCGGTTGTCCACAGTCTGTGGATGAAACCGGGGATAGTCACATCGATGTAACTTCCCGGTCACCTGGCGGCCACGCCACCCGATCGGGTCAGAGGGCCTCGTCGATCGAGATCTGATCCATCTCTTCCATGCAGTGGCGCGGAGGATCCGGATCCTCTTCCTGGGCCAGGGTCATCTTCAATTCGAGACCGCACACACCGCAGCGGTAGCGGACACTGATGCGCCGCATCTCGCCCGGAGGAGGCGGAGGAGGCAGGGGTTCGGTCATGCTGCGCAGCAGACCGACCCCCACTCTCCAGAGAAAGAAGAAGAGGACGACGGCGCCGATCGCCCAGACGACGGCGCCGAAACTCATCTCAGCCGAGGCGTTCGATGATGGTGGCGTTGGCCATGCCGCCGCCCTCGCACATCGTCTGCAGTCCGTAGCGACCGCCGGTGCGCTCGAGTTCGTGGAGCAGGGTCGTCATGAGACGCGCACCCGAGCAGCCGAGAGGGTGGCCGATGGCGATGGCGCCGCCGTTGGGGTTGACGCGCTCCATGTCGGGATGGAATTCCTTCTCCCACGCCAACACGACGGAGGCGAAGGCCTCGTTGATCTCGATGACATCCATGTCTTCGAGGCGCATCTTGGCGCGCTCGAGCACCTTGGCAGTGGCCGGAATCGGTGCGGTGAGCATGAAACGGGGATCGTCACCAGCGAGGCTGAAGTTCACGAAGCGAGCACGCGGACGCAGGCCCAGTGCCTTGGCCTTCTCCTCGCTCATGATGAGCAGGGCGGCCGAGCCATCGGTGATCTGCGACGAGTTTCCGGCGGTCACGCGGCCACCCTCTTCGATCGGGCGGAACGAGGGCTTGAGCTTGCCGAGGCTCTCCATGCTGGTGTCGCGAATTCCTTCGTCGGCGGTCATGAGATTTCCTTCGGCGTCCTTCACGGGAAGGATTTCGCGCTCGAAACGGCCTTCCCGCGTGGCGCGAGCAGCGCGCTCCTGCGACTGGACTCCGAAACGGTCCATGTCGTCACGCGAGATGCCCCACTTGTCGGCGATGAGTTCGGCCGAGATTCCCTGCGGCACGAGGCCACCCTGCGGCTGGTAACGCTCGCCCACCTTCGGGCCGAAGGGGAAGCCGAACTTTCCATCGGCCATCGACGAGCCCATCGGAACGCGGGTCATGACTTCGACACCGCAGGCGATCACGACGTCGTACGCACCGGCCATCACGCCCTGCGCGGCGAAGTGGGCGGCCTGCTGGGACGATCCGCACTGACGATCGATCGTGGTGCCGGGAACCGACTCGGGCCAGCCCGCGGCGAGCACGGCATTGCGCGCCGGGTTGGCGGCCTGCTCGCCGACCTGCATCACACAGCCCATGACCACGTCGTCGACGATGGCCGGGTCGATGCCGGTGTTCTTGATGAGAGCGTTGAGGGTTTCAGCGGCGAGATCGACCGGGTGCCAATCCTTCAACTTTCCGTTGCGCTTGCCGAGGGGGGTACGAATCGCATCGACGATGACGGCGGTGGTCATGGGAGTCTCCTTGCCTGACGGTGAGGCTCGATGGTGAGCCTCGTCAGTCTGCTGGCCGAACCAGGCGAACGACGAATCAGGCGACGCCGGAGCGGGTCGGTCAGGTTCGGAAAGGGGCCACTTTGGCCAGTGCCCGCGACATGGTTCCGACGTCGGTTTCGGAGAGTTCGGCGGCGAACTCCCGCTGGATGGCTCGCCGGTAGAGGATGTTGGCGTCGCGCCAGACCAGGCGGCCCATCCGGGTGAGCCGCACCATGACAGCCCGATTGTCCTCGGCGGTCGGCGCCGGTTCGCGCAGCAGATACCCCCGCTCGACCAGAGCGTCGATCCGGCGCGAAAGGCTCGACGGGACCGCCGACAGCGCCTCGCACAACTCCTTCACCCGCATCTGGTCGTCG
>JBEAXP010000188.1:0-17435 GCA_041159745.1 Actinomycetota bacterium
GGCCAGGAGCGCGTCGACTTCGACTCCGCCGCGAATCCGTCCGGCGTGACCCGACACCGTGAGCCCGTCGTCGGGGCGATGAACGATCGTCGCGCCCAGTCGGGTCAGACCATCGATCATCGCGCGCGTGTCGTCGCCATCCGGACACCCGCGAACCTGGCTGACTCCATCGGCCAGAGCCGCGCACACGAGCGCCCGGTTGGCGATGCTCTTCGAACCCGGAACGTTCACCGTGGCCCGAATCGGCGCCGACGCGACGTCGAGAGATCGCGTCATGACAGTCGAGTGATCGACGGCCGGAAGCCGCGGGCCATCAGCCCGCCGCGGAACAATTCGGCGGCATCGGCTTCCACGAGGACGACGGCGATACCGCGATCGCCCTCCACCGAATGGACGACTTCGAAGTTCGGAATGTTGACGCCGAGTTCGGCCGCCAATGTGAAGACTTCGGCGGCGGCTCCGGGTCGGTCGGGAATCGGAATGCGAACTTCGGCCAGATCGTCGGGACGAGTGACTCGAGACGGGAGATTCGCGCGGGCTTCCCGGGCACTGGTGAGTCGAGCGAGCAGAGCCGAACGGTCACCACTGGCCACGACGCCGCGCATGTCACCGAGGCCGGCGATGAGGGCGTCGAGGGCGGCCACGATGGCATCGCGATTCTCGTCGCAGATGTCGAGCCAGATACCGGGCTGGCCCGACGCGATACGAGTCATGTCGCGAAAACCACCAGCGGCCAGACGCAGGAGAGCGATGTGCTCCTCGGCTCGCGAACCGGCCAATCGCATGAGGGTCGCCGCTGTCAGATGAGGAACGTGGCTCACGACCGCGACCAGATTGTCGTGGCGCTCGGGCTCGAGGCCCACGACCTCGGCACCCAATTCGCTCACCGCGGCCGCCACCGTCGCGAAGGCGGCATCCGACGTGTTCGCGGTCGGGGTGAGAACCCACACCGCGCCGACGAACATCTCGGCGTCGGCGCCGTCGAGACCGTCGAGTTCGCTTCCGGCCATCGGATGACCCGCCACGAAACGCGCATCGGTCACCGCGCGGGCCAGCGACGTCTTCACACTGCCCACGTCGGTCACGACTCCCGACGTCTCGCGCAGAGCTCGCTCGACTTCCGATCGCAGGGCCTTGGGCGGAACCGCCACGAAGGTCACCGCGGCGTCGGGGGCCAACCCGGCTTCGTAAATGATGCCCCGCTCGCGGGCGAGGCCGACTCGACTTTCGTCGACGTCGGCACCATGAACACGCCATCCGCGCTCGGACAGCGCCAGGGCGACCGACCCGCCGATCAGACCGAGGCCAAGGACGTTGGCAACCCGATCACTCATCGTCTCGAGGGTACCGGGCCACGGCACTGGTGAGGCTTCTCAATTCGTCGAGCGTGAGTTCGCGGCACGCACCCGGGCGCAGCGTTCGATCGGAGATCGGACCGATGCGCACGCGAACCAAGCGTTGCACCGGATGACCCACCGCTTCGCACATTCGGCGAATCTGGCGATTGCGGCCCTCGTGAATGGTGATGCGCAAGAGACCGGGCTCCGGTTGCGACACCTGAGCCGGAGCGGTGCGGCCGTCGTCGAGGTCGACACCTTCGCGCAGTCGACGCAATTCGCCGGGCGCCACCTGACCGCCAGCGACATGCGCGAGGTACTCCTTGTCGACACCATGTGACGGATGAGCGATGCGATGCGCGAGATCGCCATCGTTGGTCAGGAGCAAGAGACCTTCGGTTTCGGCGTCGAGCCGTCCCACGGGGAAGACGCGCGGCTCGGCGGGCACCAGATCGAGCACGATGGGCCGCCCCTGCGGATCGTGTGCGGTCGTCACGACCCCCGACGGCTTGTTGACGAGGTAGTACACCAGTCCGGGTTTGACGCCGATCGGCACACCATCGACCTCCACCAGATCGTGATCGACGTCGACCCGTCGGCCCAATTCGGCGACCTCGCCGTTGACGGTGACACGGCGCTCGGCGATGAGTTCCTCGCACGCACGACGCGAACCGAATCCGCGCACGGCCAGAACCTTCTGCAATCGCTCACCTTGCGGGAGGAGGCGCGATTTCTCGGCCCATTGCTCCCAGAGCGGTTTCTCCACCGTCACTCCGGCGACGGGGCGCCCGACGGCTGATCGGCGATGACGTCGGCCGCCTTCGGAATGCGCAGACCTTGTTCGAGTGCTTCGACCACTTCGGCATCGGGCACGAAGTCGACGATCGAGGGAAGGTCGTTGATCGAGTTGATCCCCAGCTTCTCGAGGAACGCCGGAGTGGTCCCCCACATCACCGCCTGACCCGGTCCGGGATCACGTCCGACCTGGTCGATGTACCCGCGGCTCTGCAGCGTGCGCAGAACTCCGTCGGGGTCGACTCCTCGAATCGACGCGATCTGACTGCGCGAGATCGGCTGCTTGTACGCGACGATCGCCAGGGTTTCGAGAGCGGCACCGGAGAGACGGGCGCGTTGACCGTCGAGAATGAATCGCTCGACGTACGGAGCGAGGTCGCCACGCGACTGATAGCGATAGCCGCCGGCGACGCGCACCAGTTCGAATCCGTGTCCGGCCTCGTCGTACGCGGACGCCAACGAAGCGCACAACTGGTCGACCACGGCGGCCGGCTGCTCGAGGATCTGGGCGAGCAAGTCGGTCGGCACGGGTTCGGAGGCGACGAGGAGGATGGCCTCGAGTGCGCGAACGATCTCGGCATCGACGGCGCGGGCTGCTGTCTTCTCGGTCATGTCATCCTTCGTAGTCGTCGATGGCGAGTGCTGACACGGAGACGCGGTCGTCGCCGCCGGTCCAGACGATCTGGACGTCCCCGAACTTCTCCCCTTGTTCGAGATCGACGAGACCCTGCTTGAAGAGCTCGAGCAGGGCGAGGAACCGAACGATCACTTCGAGGCGTTCGACGAAGTCGCGAGTGAGGCGGCGGAACGTGATCCGTCCGACTCGCGGCAACTCGTCGAGCAATTCGGCCAACGCGTCCGCCACGTTCGCCTTCACGAGAGTCACGTGATACAGGTCGAGGCGCGGCTCGGGCTTGGGGGTGGTGGCCCGCAGGTACGCGGCGTGAACCTGCCGGGGCTTCACGCCTTCGAGGAGGTCGGGCATCAGTTCGGCGAAGCGCTCGTCGGGCCCGCAAGCCCGGGCGTACGACCGGTCGGCTTCGTCGGCCAACCGCCCGAACACCTGACCCACGTCCTTGAACGTCTTGCACTCGAGCAAGCGGGCGAGGAGCAGATCGCGTTCCTCCCACAGGGCCAGTTCCTCGTCGAGATCGACGTCCTCGCGACCCGGCAGCAGCCGCCGAGCCTTGAGCTCGACGAGGGTCGCGGCGATCAACAAGAACTCGGTGGCCACTTCGAGATCGAGCGATTGCAGGCGTTCGATCTCCTGGAGGTAGGCGTCGACGATGGTGGCCAGACTCACCTCGTGGATGTCGACCTGCTCCTTCAGGATCAGGTGCAACAAGAGGTCGAAAGGTCCCTCGAAAACCGGGGTGCTGACCTCGACTGCCATCGACCCGAGGCTAATCGGCCCGGGGTTCCGGGGACCGGTAAACACCCTGCTCGCCCGACCCTCGCCAATTAGCCTGAGCAGGTGCCTCGCGTCCTGTCCTGCATCCAGCCGACGGGCAACGTCCACCTCGGCAACTACCTCGGGGCGCTGCGCAACTGGGTCGTCGGCCAGCACGAGTGCGACGCCTTTCATGGCATCGTCGACCTGCACGCCCTCACGGTCACCGATTCACCCGGAATCCTCGGGCGCAACACTCTCGAACTGGCGGCCACTCTGTTCGCCGTCGGACTCGATCCCGACGTGGCCACCGTCTTCGTGCAGAGCCACGTTCCCGAGCATCCGCAATTGGGCTGGATCATGGAATGCACGGTGTCGTACGGCGAACTCAGCCGCATGACCCAGTTCAAGGACAAAGCCGCCAAGCGCGAGGCCGACTTCGTCTCGGCCGGATTGTTCACCTACCCCGCCCTGCAGGCCGCCGACATCTTGCTGTACGACGCCGATGAGGTTCCGGTGGGCGAAGACCAGCGTCAGCACATCGAGATCACACGCGACATCGCCGAACGTTTCAATCATCGGTTCGGCCCCACCTTCACGTTGCCCAAGGTGGTGACACCAAAGGCCGGCGCCAAGGTGACCGACTTGCAGGACCCCACCAGCAAGATGTCGAAGTCGTCGAGTTCGGAAGCCGGCATCGTGTACCTCGATGACGAGCCGGCCGCGATCATGAAGAAGTTCAAGCGCGCGGTCACCGACTCCGAGTCGGAGGTTCGCTTCGATCGCGCCACCAAGCCGGGCGTGTCGAATCTCCTCGAGATCCTCGCCGCCTGCACGGGTCGCACTCCCGACGCGGTCGCCGCCGACTACACGCAGTACGGACCGCTCAAGAACGACACGGGCGAGGCAGTCGTGGCCGTTCTCGGTCCCATTCAGGAGCGCTATCGCGAGTTGCTCGCCGATCGCGCCGAGCTCGCACGACTGCTCAGGGTCGGTGCCGACAAGGCGCGGGGCGTCGCATCGCGCACTCTCGAGCGCGCCTACACCAACATCGGTTTGCTGCCGCCGGGCTGATCAGGCGACGCTCGTGAGTCGAGCGAAGGCCACGATGCGGAAGCGGACGCTTCCCGGAGGATGACAGGCCACCAAGGTGAGGGTCTGATCGTTCGATGCCGACGCCCACAACGCCGGATCGTCCGGCTTCAGTACGCCCACCGCCGTGACGCTGTAGGTGTAGGTACGGCCATTGGTCGTGACGATGACCTGCGAGCCACGTTTCAATCGGTCGATGTTGCGGAACTCGCGTCCATGGGACGTGCGGTGACCGAAGATCGCGACGTTGCCCGGCTGATTGGGTGAACGCGACTCGGGAATGTGCACCGGATCGAAGTCGACGAGGTCGGCGTTTTCGCGCACGGTCGAGCGCAACTTGATGGCGGGAATCCAGATCTCACCGGGGAACGTGTCCCCCACCGGCATCGAGTTGACCGGCGCGCCGGTCGTCGACGCGACGGGTGTGCCGGTGAACCAGCCGACGAGATCGACGACCACTTCGGCCCCACCTCCCGACCAGACCGACAATGCCCGCGACGAGAGAACCACCGGCAACTGGCCGCTCACCGCGTGCCCCGCTCGCGACGCGACCAGCGACGGTGACGTCCCGCGGTCGACCCGTCCAGGATGCACGATCAGGTCGCCCGGGCCGTGTGCGCTCGACAGGAACGCGTTGACGAGAACGGCTCCGGCACCCGACAACGCGAACGACAGCTCGGCAGTCCATCGCGCGTGCAGTGCGACACCGGCCCCGAGAGGGTTGAGGGACCCCGTCGTGTCGAACAAGCGCTGCGTCGGAACGGCCACGAACAGACCCTCGGTCGACGATGGTGCCGACGATCCCGTGTACCAGCCGAGAACGTCGACGCTGATCTCTCCCCCGGCCGAAGCGACGAACTCGAGCGTGCGACCGGAGGCGACCACACGATTGACGGCGGTTTCGCCGAAACGCACCGACAACACCGGCAAACCGGCCACCGACCACGTGCCCACGGAGCCGCGAGCCCGCGCCGTGACGACCACCGCTTCGACATCGCTCGGCACCGCCGACGACAGGTCGAAGCTGGCCGTTCCGCCCGCCGCCACAGTGGTGGTCGCGGTGGCGATCGAAGTCGCCGCCACGTACCGGCCGCGAGTGGCCGTGCTCGCCGGCGAGTAGTAGCCGTGGACGTCGACGAACACGTCGGCAACCACCGACGAACGCAGGTCGATCCGACCACTCGGGCCGAGTGGCACCGTGATCGTCTGGGACAGCGGACCACCCGGCGTGAGCGTCATCGTCGGCGCCAGTGGCATGGTCGACCCCGACGCCCAGACACGCAGATCACCGGCCGACGCCGCCGCCGCCATCACGGTGAGCGTGACGGCGCTCGCTCCCGTCGGCACTCCGGCCACACCGGCGATGGCGACCGAGCGATTGCCATTCGCCGACAGGCGTTGACCGCCGACGAGGCTCGCCACGCGCGCCGGCGTGACGGCATCGAATGCCGAGGTGGCGGTGGATGCGACCGCCCGTGGAACGACCGGCGCGGGCCACCAGAACGAGTTGGCCAGCAAAGCGACCAGCAAGGCGACAGCGATCGACCACGTCCGCCTCTTCATCGTGAACAGACTAATTCGCCCGCGTCAGATCCGGTCGGCCCGGCGCAGTGCGGCGACGACGGGGCCTGGTTCGCCGCTCAGAATCGCGAGAGTTGCCGACGTCGAACCGGCGGCCCGGCACAAATCGACGCCGATTCGCTCGTGATCGCGATAATCGCGCCAACGCGCGGTTCGTCCGCCGAGAATCGTCGCCCCCACCCTTTCGAGAGTCGTCAGACGCGAGACCGTCTTTCCGATGTCGTGCAGCAGGGCCGCCGCCATCTCGTCGCGCGACCACGAGCCGAGTGCCATGAAACGTCGGGCGACCTGAATCGCATGTCGACGATCGACGTTGCCGAGACGCCGCCACAGAACGAGTTCGCCTTCGAGAAGAAACGATTCGGCCCACACTTCATCGCGCACGCCGGGTGCCGCCGCCGAGAGCGACGTCGCGAAGCGCTTGACGAGATGGAACACGACGATCACTCGCCCCGTCCGACACGGGCCCGCGGATGCGCGGCGCGGTACTGCTCGAAGATGCGCTCCTGCGAAACCTTCGTGTACACCTGAGTGGTCGAGATGGATGCGTGTCCGAGCATTTCCTGAACGATGCGGAGATCGGCCCCGTGATCGAGCATGTGAGTGGCGCACGAATGCCGAAGAACGTGAGGCGACAGGTGGCCGGCCAATCCGGCTCGCTCACCGTGACGGGTCACCGCCGCCCACGCGGCCTGGCGCGAGAGTCGACCGCCACGGCGATCGAGGAACACCGCTTCGGCGTCACCTCGCCTCTTCCAGCGAGCGGGAACGAGATCCGGCCGACCTCCGCCCAGCCACTGCTCGAGGGCTTGGCGCGCGCACGAACCCACCGGAACGAGTCTCTCCTTCGATCCCTTCCCGTACAGGCGCACGAGGCCGGCCTCGAGATCGAGATCGCCGAGCGACAACCCGCAGGCCTCGGAGATGCGAGCGCCCGTCGCGTAGAGGAACTCGAGCAACGCCCGATCGCGACGAGCCACGGCATCGTCCCCCATCACGGCTCCGATCAACCGGGCCACGTCCTCCTCGCTCAGAGGCTTCGGGATTCCGGCCGGCACCCGCACCCCGTCGAGATCGGCCGTCGGGTCGTCACGGCGTCGGTTCTCGGCGACCAGGAAGCGATGGAAGTTGCGGACCGCGGCCAACTGACGAGCCACGCTCGATGCGGCCGCCTCGGCGCGGCGTTCGGCCACGAAGGCGTCGATGTCGGCCGACTTCACGTCGAGAACCGACTTCTCGCGTCCTCGCAACCACTCGCAGTAGCCGGCGAGATCACGTCGGTAGGCGGCCACCGTGTTGGCCGATCGACCACGCTCGGCGACCAGCCACGACAAGTACTCCTCCGCATCGATCGGAAGTTCGGAGCGTGTCATCGCCCCGTGAGGCGACGTTCGGCGAGAAGCAGTCCGATCGTCGCCTTCGCATCCGAGATTCGCCCATCGACCACCATGTTCACCGCCTCGGCGAGTGGAATCCGGAAGACGTCCATGTGCGTCTCCTCCGGACCGTGCGCGGCCCGACCGACTTCGGTGAGTTCGGTGGCGAGGTAGACGTGCAGCACCGAGTCGGTCATTCCGACCGAGGGGAAGAACCGGTGCAGCAGTTCGACACGACCGGCGTCGAAGCCGATCTCCTCCACCAGCTCGCGGCGAGCCGTGTCGACGGGGTCCTCGCCGTCCACGTCGCGCATGCCGGCCGGAATCTCGACGATCGCGTCATCGAACGCGGCTCGATACTGACGCAGCAACGACACGGTTCCGTCTTCGTGAAGCGGCACCACCGCCACCGCACCGGGCGAGCGAACGATGTCGCGCGTGAATTCGTTGCCTTCTGGATCGGTGAACGCGCCGACGACCACTCGCCAGACGTAACCGTCGTAGACCGGCGAGTCTCCGAGGTGCCGGAACGAGGTCACGCGTTCTGGGTCTCGGACCGAGTCTCCGCCGTCGTCACCCGACCATGGCGCGCGCGATTGGCCAAGGCGGCGCCGATGAGATCGCGGAACAGCGGATGCGGCCGATCGGGCCGACTCTTGAACTCGGGGTGAGCCTGGGTGCCCACCCAGTAGGGGTGGTCGACCAACTCGATGAACTCGACCAAACGCTTGTCGGGAGAGGTTCCGCTGCACAGGAATCCGGCCGACTCGAAACGCGCGCGGTACTGGCTGTTGAATTCGTAGCGATGGCGATGGCGCTCGCTCACCACGGGCTCGCCGTACGCCGTGGCCACCTTCGATCCCGGCGTCAGCACGGCGTAATACGCGCCCAGGCGCATCGTGCCGCCCTTGTTCGTGATGTCGCGCTGATCGTTCATGATGTCGATCACGGGGTGGGTGGTGGTCGCGTCGAATTCGGTGGAGTGCGCGTCGGCCATGCCGAGAACGTGTCGAGCGAACTCGATCGTCATGACCTGCATGCCCAGGCACAGACCGAGGCACGGCACCTGGTTCTCACGCGCGTAATGCGCCGCGGCGATCTTGCCTTCGACTCCGCGGATCCCGAATCCACCCGGAATCACCATCCCGTCGAGATCGGCCAGGCGTCCGGCCGCCAGCAGGCCCTCCACTTCTTCGGCCTGGATCCAGTCGATCTGCACCTTCGCACCGTGATGGAAGCCGGCGTGTTTGATGCTCTCGACCACCGACAGGTACGCGTCCTGCAGTTCGACGTACTTCCCGATGAGTCCGATGCGCACCGGCTTGGTGGCGTTCTCGACCATCGTGACGACGTTCTCCCATGAGGTGAGATCGGCTTCGGCTTCGATGCGCAACACGTCGCACACCACCGCGTCGAGACCTTCGTCGTGAAGGATGAGAGGAAGTTCGTAGATGTTGCGCGCGTCGGCCGCGTTCACGACCGCGCGTTCGTCGACGTCGCAGAGATTCGAGATCTTGCGCTTGAGGCTCTGACTCAAGGGCTCTTCGCTCCGGCACACGATCACATCGGGCTGGATGCCGCGGCTGCGCAACTCGGTGACCGAGTGCTGCGTGGGCTTGGTCTTCTGCTCGCCCGACGGTCCGATGAACGGAACCAGGGTCACGTGGATGTAGCAGACGTTGTCGCGACCGGCTTCCTTGCGGTACTGCCGAATGGCCTCCAGGAACGGGAGGATTTCGATGTCGCCGACCGTGCCGCCCACTTCGGTGATCACCACGTCGACGTCCTCGGTGGCCAGGCGGCGGATGCGGCGCTTGATCTCGTCGGTGATGTGCGGAATCACCTGCACCGTCTTGCCGAGGTAGTCGCCCCGACGTTCGGCGGCGAGAACTGCTTGGTAGATCGAACCGGTGGTGGCGTTCGAGTTGCGCGACAGGTTCTCGTCGATGAACCGCTCGTAGTGACCGAGATCGAGGTCGGTTTCGCCGCCGTCGTCGGTCACGAACACTTCACCGTGCTCGAACGGATTCATGGTGCCCGGATCGACGTTGATGTACGGGTCGAGCTTCTGCATCGTGACCTTCAGGCCGCGCAGTTTGAGCAAGCGACCGAGTGACGAGGCGGTGAGACCCTTGCCGAGAGAGCTGGCGACACCACCGGTCACGAAGATGTGCTTCGGCATGTCGACCTCCCGTTCGGTTGCACCGATAACGGGAGATCACCATACCCGCACCGGACCCCGACGGACGACACTCCCCGGCGTCCTGATCAGGACGAACGTGACTTCTTGGCCGCGGCCAGGAGTTCCTGGGCGTGGCGACGGGCGGCCGCGCTGTCGGGCTGGCCCGAGAGCATCCGAGCCACCTCGTCGACCCGTTCGGCTCCGTCCACCAGCCGGGCCCGCGCCACCGTGGATTCAGCCCCTCGGCGCGACACGAAGTCCTTCTCGATCACCACGTGGCGATCGGCCAGCGCCGCCACTTGCGCGAGGTGCGTGACCACCAGAACCTGATGCGCCCGCCCGAGACGGGCCAATGCCTCGGCCACCGCGGCGGCGGCCCGGCCTCCGATACCGGCGTCGACTTCGTCGAACACCAGGATCGGCGGCCCCGCCGTCAACACGAGGCGGAGCGCCAACATCACCCGCGCGAGTTCGCCACCGGAGGCGATCTTGGCCAACGGTCCGGGCGGTAGGCCCGGATTGGCCACGAACTCGAAGACCACGTCGTCACCAGGATCGTCGCCCTGCACCGCGACCGCGATCGAGGCCTTGGGCAGAGCCAAATCGGCGAGATGCGCGGTGACCGCGTCGGCCAGCCGGGACGCGGCGGCCCGACGAGTGGCGGCCACTTTCTTGGCCGCCGACCGCTCGGCCTTCTCGGCCCGTTGACGTTCGGTCGCCAGTTCGGCCACGCGCGTCTCGTACGACTCGAGTTCGGCCAGGCGCGCGCGACTCTCGTCGCCGTAGGTCAGAACATCGGCCAAGGTCTCGCCGTACTTCCGACGAAGGTCGCGAAGCACCTGGCGTCGTTGACGCAGTTGGGCCAGTCGCTCCGGGTCGTCGAGGCAATCCTCGCCGATCGAGCGGATGTCGCCCGCGATGTCGGCCAACTCGGCCGACGCTCCGCGCAAGCGCGCCGCGAGTTCGGCGAAAGGTGAACGCGATCCGAGAGCACCGAGCGCCGCCGCGACCCGATCGATCGCCGCACCGTCGCCGGTGAGCAGTTCGTGGGCGACGTCGGCCGCTTCACGATGAGCCGACGCGTCGGCGAGAACGTCTTCTTCTCGTTCACAAGCGACGTCCTCGTCGGGGGAAGCGACACCCGCGCCGTCGATCTCCTGAACCTGGAATCGGAGAAGGTCGATCTCACGAGCCCGCGCGCGCTGATCTCCTCCGAGCGACGCCATGGCCGCGTCGATCTCGGTGAGGCGAGCGCGCGCCTCGCGCAACGGCGCGAGGTCGGTGCCGGCGAAGGTGTCGAGGGCGGCGCGCTGCACCGCGGTCGTGAGCAAGCCCTGATGCGCATGTTGGCCGTGGATGTCGACCAACTGGGTTCCGATCTCGGCCAATTGCGAAACCGTCGCCAATCGCCCGTTCACATAGGCCCGGCTGCGGCCATCGATGGGAATCACCCGCGCCAGCACCCACTCGTCGTCACCCACGACGAAACGGCCCTCCACGCGGGCCTCGCTGGCCCCCGGACGCACACAGCCGGTGTCGGCCCGCCCGCCCACGAGCAACTCGAGAGCCTCGACGATCATCGTCTTGCCGGCACCGGTCTCACCGGTGACCACGACGAGACCGGGCCCGACCACCAGGTCGAGACGGTCGATCACACCGAGATCTTCGATGTGCAGTTCGGCGAGCACGGTCAGCGGTCGGCCAGGCCGAACTTGGTCTTCAGAATCTGATGGAAGCGGCGAGCGTGCAGTCGGACGAACACCGCTGGCTGCTTCGATTCGCGGCACACGATCCGATCACCCGGTCGGAGCTCGCCGAGGAACTCGCCGTCGACGGCCAATCCGACCGGACGCGAACCGGTCACCGTGACGACGACGGGTTCGTCGGGACCGAGTACCAGCGAACGATCGAACAGCATGTGCGGCGACAATGGTGTGACGAGAACGGCCCGCAAGAGCGGCGACACGATCGGACCGCGCGCCGACAACGAGTACGCGGTCGATCCGGTCGGCGTGGCCACGATGAGACCGTCGGCTTGGTAGGTGGTGAAAGGCGCCCCGTCGATATCGACGGCCAGGCGCACGGTGTGGCCGGCGGTGAGCTTCTCCAGGGACGCTTCGTTGAGGGCCCGGTGCCGTTCGACCGCCCCCGAACGATGCACCTCCACGTCGATCACGGTGCGCGACTCGAGCGCATGGCGTCCGGCCATCACGTCGTCGAGGGCCGCGATGATGGCCGGCGGTTCGACCTCCGAGAGATAGCCGAGCAACCCGACATTGACGCCGAGCACGGGAACGTCGCGACCGCCGATCAATTTGACCGTTCGCAACATGGTTCCGTCGCCACCGATGCTGAGCGCCAACGTCACCGCCGCGATGTCGGTGAGATCTCCGACCCGTTGCGCCGACAGGCCGAGATGCGCGCGGTCGTCGGCGGTCGCGACGACTCGATGCCCTCGCTCGATCAACCAATCGACCGCCCGCTGTGCCACGCCATCGGCCTCGTCACGATCGGCGTGGCCGACCACGAGCACGGTGTGCGTGGCGCCGCTCATTCCGACAGTCTCGCACGAACCCTTGCGTGCAGGAGGAACTCTTTGTTGCCTTCGCCGCCGGTGATCGGCGATTCGACGAGGCCCAGCACGTCGGCGCCGGCCTCCTCGAAGGCCGCGCTCACGGCATCACACGCCTGCCGATGAAGGGCGGGGTCGGTGACGACACCCTGACCGCGGCTCGCTTCACGACGGCCCACCTCGAACTGCGGCTTCACCAGCACCACGAGGTCGGCACCGTCGCGAGCCATGCCCACCAACGACGGCGCGACGACGGTGAGCGAGATGAACGACAGGTCGGCAACCAGCAGATCGACTCGTCCTCCGTACTGCTCGGGCTCGATGTCGCGCACGTTGACGCGCTCGATGACGTCGACCCGATCGTCGTGGCGAATCTTCGGATGGAGTTGACCGTGGCCGACGTCGAGCGCGATCACTCGACGGGCGCCGCGCTGCAACAGGCAATCCGTGAACCCTCCGGTGGATGCGCCGGCGTCGAGCACGACTCGATCGACCACGTCGATCGCGAACGAGTTCAGCGCGTGGTCGAGTTTCTCGCCACCTCGACTCACGAAGCGGGCCGGAGGACCGCTCACGACGACCGCGTCGCCCGGATCGACCAGGCGCGACGATTTGTCGGCGATCGCACCGTTGACCAGAACCCGGTGCTCGTCGATGAGCAAGGAGGCTTCCGACCGGCTCGCCACCAAACCTCGCCGCACCAATTCGGTGTCGAGTCGCTGACGGCGCGTCACGACGACTCGATCAGCCAGCGGGCCACCGCCGCGAGGTCGGCCACATCGAGGTGCACCTCGACACGACTCGACGCGTCGCCCGCGACTCCTTCGACCGTCGCACCCTCCGGTGTCACACCCGAGCGAACCAGCGCGTACCGGCAACCGAGAGTGCGCGCGAAGAGCCCGTCCGTGGACGGTCGATCCCCCACCATCACCGCGTCGGCGGGAAGGCCACCCAGGAGATCGCGCACCACCGTCGCCATCGCGGCGTGGGGTTTGCCGGCGATCAGCGGTTCGACGCCGGCCGCCGTGGCGATGGCCGCGACGATCGAACCGCCACCCGGAATCGGCCCGTCCGGAGTCGGGTAGGTCGCGTCGTCGTTCGTTGCGATGAGGCGCGCACCGCGTCGGACCGCTCCGGCCGCACGACGCATGATTTCGTAGTCGAAGTGTCGATGGAACCCGACCATCACCGCGTCGATTTCCGACGCGTCGGCCACGTCGTGCGGAATCGAGATCGCACCACGCGCACCGATGGCTTCTTCGACACCGGGCCCACCGCACACCAGGACCCGCTCCCCGGCTTCGACGAGTCGCGCCCCGGCAAGTGCCGAGGTGACCACATCCCCTTCCGCCGGCACACCCACGGCCGACAACGCCCGCTCCTGATCGGCCACCGTGGCCGATGAATTGTTGGTGACGAAGAGGACCCGATGGCCGCGGGCGCGCAGTGCGGCGATGGCCTCGGCCGATCCCGGAATGGGCCGGTGCGCGAGCCAAACCACTCCGTCGAGATCGCACAGAACCGGAACCGGGGTCACGGGTAGTGATCCTGCCACCTCCGTGCCAGCCTGTACGGGTGCCCCGCTTCGAACCGTTCCGCGCTCTTCGCTACGACCATTCGTCACCACGTGATTTCCATGCCGTGATGGCGCCGCCGTACGACGTTCTCTCGGAGGCCGACCGGGCCGAACTGGCCGCTCGCCACCCCCACAACATCGTGCACGTCGACGTGCCGGTCGAGTCGGACGGACCGGGCCGGTACGACGCGGCCGCCCGCACATTGCGCCAATGGATCGACGGCGGTGTCGTGAGCCTCGACCCCACGCCGTCGTTCACGATCTATCGAATGGACTTCACCGACGAGTCGGGTCGGCGTCGCCGCACATCGGGAGTGATCGGCGCACTCGAAGTGGTCGATGAGGGAGCCGGCGGGGTTCTCCCCCACGAGCGCACCACGCCGAAGGCCAAGACCGACCGCCTCGACCTCACGCGCGCCACCCGCGCCAACCTCTCACCGGTGTGGGGCCTGTCCCTCACCCCCGGCCTCACCGCTCTCCTCGACGAACCGGGCGAGCCCGTTGGTTCGGTCGAGTTCGAAGGGGTCGTGCACACGTTCGAACGAGTGAGCGAGCCCGGTCGGGTGGCCGCCATCGCGCGCGCCGTCGGATCGCACGACGTGGTCATCGCCGACGGACACCATCGTTACGCCATCAGCCGAACCTTCCGCGACGAGGAGCGTCTGGCCGGCCGCACCGTCGACACCACCATGACCTACGTCGGCGAGCTGATCGCCGAGCAGTTGAGCGTCGACGCGATCCACCGCCTCTACTCCGGGATCTCGTTCGCCGATCTGCGGTCAGCCCTGATGCGATCGTTCGACATCGAGCCGCTCGGAGCGGTGACACCGGGCGTCACCGCGACCATGCGTGATCGCGGCGCACTCGTTCTGGTGGCGCCCGACCGCACCGGCGAACTCCTCGTGCCGCGTTCCGGTGCGTTCGAGGGTGTGCGCGATCTCGACGGCGCCCGACTCGAGCACGCCCTCGCCGACATATCCCACGACGTCACGTATCAGCACGGAGTCGCCAACGTGACCGACATCGTGGCCGCCCGTGGCTCAGTCACCGCCGGGGTGCTCATCCGACCGGTCTCGGTCGCCGAGATCCGCCGCACCGCCGACGAGGGTCTGTTGATGCCGCCGAAGTCGACGTTCTTCACGCCCAAGTTGCGCACCGGCCCGGTGATCAGGCCGGTGGACTCGAACTGATCGCGATCAGGTGAGCGACGCGGAGTAGATGCTGGCGATGGCCGCATCGAGCGCGGCGTCGAATTCGGCATCCGATTGCTGCGCCGACAGGCCTTCGGTGAGAGCCCGCGAGAAGCTGGCGATCACACCGTGGTTGTGGCTCAACTTGGTGTTGGCGTCCTCGCGCGAATAGCCACCCGACAGGGCAACGACGCGAAGCACGCTCGGATGCTTCACGAGATCGAGGTAGTAATCGTCGGTCGACGGCAAGGTGAGCTTCAACATCACCGGCTGATCGACCGGCTGACGATTCAACTCGGCCAACAACTCGTCGCGCAGAATCTTCTCGGCCTCGGCCTTGTTGGGACTGTGAATGTCGACTTCGGGCTCGATGATCGGGACCAGACCGTGGCCGAGGATCTGGCGTCCCACCGCGAACTGCTGCGCCACCACGGCCTTGATGCCGACCGGATCGGCGAGCTTGATGACCGAGCGCATCTTGGTGCCGAAGATTCCCTTGGCCACCGCTCGAGTGAGCAGAGCATCGAGGTCGGGCATCGGCTTCATGATCTGGGCGCCGTTCACCTCGTCGGCCAGGCCCTTGTCGACCTTGAGGAACGGAACGACCTTCTTGACGCTCCAGAGGTAGTCGGCGCTGCCGCGACCTTCGATGTCGCGATCCATGGTTCCTTCGAAGAGGATCGCACCGAGGACGCGATCGCCGTTGAACACGCGGCTGGTGATCATGCGCGAACGCATGGCGTGGATGAGGTCGAACATCTGCGCGTCACCCGAGTATTCGCTTTCGGCGATGCCGTAGAGCTTGAGCGCCTTGGGGGTGCTGCCGCCACTCTGGTCGAGCGCGGCGATGAATCCCTTCGCACTGCGCAGGCGTTCGAGTTGCTCGGCGTTCATTGCGTACCCTTTCGATCGAGACGGGCCGAGCGTAGTTCTCACACGACGAGCGTTCCGAGAACCCGACGCACCTCGGCGATGTGGCGTTCGACTCGGCTGCGCTGGCCAGCCGGAACGACCTCATGAGCCACCACTTCGGTCCGGCTACCCGGGCCATTGGCCCCGCGGAAGAACCGTCGACGAACCTCGCCGATCACCACCACTTCGGAACCGGCCTTGAGTTTCTCGAGTTCGGCGACCCGGCGCGGATCGACCACGGTGACCGGCGCCGACCGGCGGGCGCCTTCGTCGGAATCGGTGGTGACTTCGAGCGTGACGGCCGTACTGCCGGACGCGAGTTCGCGCCACACCGGATCGCTGCTGAGTGAGCCGTGGAGAACGACGATGTTGTTCACGAGAGACGTGAATGAAGTTGCCATGCCCCAGAGTGGGACAACGGCGTCAGAGCGAGGCGAGACGATCGGCGACGTCGGCGTAGTCGCGATCGTGAACGGCGACGCGGCGGAACATCTCACGCGCCTTGGGCACGTTGCCGGCGCGGTCGTACAGATCGGCGAGCACGTACCACTGCTTCAAGTGGAACGGGCGGACGCGACGCGGAATGGCCGCGGTCTTCTCCATCATCGAGATGGCACCGCGGAGGTCGCCTCGCTCGGCCAGCGAGCCGGCGGCCACGATGCGTCCCTCAGCCATGATGTCGTGGGCCGGCGAGACCTCGCGGATCTCCTGCCAGATCTCGTCGACTTTCGCCCACCGGCGAAGCGCGCGGTAGCAGTCGGCCAGAACCGGAAGGTCTTCCACCCGACCGCGCAACGAGCGGGCGATCTCCAGGGCGGCGGCGGCTTCGCGCCACTTACCGAGGCGATAACTCGACAAGCCGAGAACCTCGTGCACCGCGGCGACGTGTCCCATTTCCTTCATGAGCGAGCGGGCGATTCGGCGCGCGTCGGTGAAGCGGTCGGCTTCGAGCGCGACCTGGGCCTGCAGGAGCCTCTCGCTCAGGCGGGCGGCCCGACGAGGTTCGAGGGTCTCCTCGACCGTCGCCTTGACCGTCGGGTCGAGTTCACCGGTGGGCTCACGACGAGTCTTGGCTCGTGTGGCCCGCTCAGTGGCTTCCACCGCCGCTTCGCGCACGGTCGGACCTTCGTCGATCCATTGTTCGGGTTCGCGTTCGACGCGCGTGGGTTCGAGATCCTTGCGGGCGGTACCGGCGCCACGGGCACGCACCGCGCGGCGGCGACGTTCGGCCTCGTTGCGCGGTTCGCGTTCTTCGGCCTCGAAACGGCGGGGAGCCACGCGACGATCATCCGAGCGTGACGGGGAACGACCACCCGGACGGTCACCGGTGCGACCACCCGGACGACCAGTTGGGCGACCGGCGGGACGACCAGTTGGGCGACCGGCGGGACGACCCGGACGATCGTCGTCGTCCCGGCGTCGTGCGCGGGGC
>JBEAXP010000022.1:0-2670 GCA_041159745.1 Actinomycetota bacterium
TCGCGGGGCGGCACGATGTCGCCCACGATGGTGAACGCCATGGCGAACAAACCGCCGCCGCCGATGCCTTGGAGGCCGCGGGCCAGGACCAGCTGCCACATGTTCTGCGCGATGCCGCACAGGAGTGATGCGGCGACGAACGAGATGATCGCGATCTGGAAGAGGAGCCGACGTCCATAAAGGTCGGACAACTTGCCGAAGAGCGGGGTGGCGATCGTGGAGGTGAGGAGGTAGGCCGTACCGACCCACGCGTAGGCGGTCACGCCGCCGAGGTCGCCCACGATGGTGGCCAGCGCCGTGTTGATGATGGTGCCGTCGAGGGCCGACAGCGACAGGCCGGACATGATGCCGGCGAACATGATCGTGATCTGGCGTTTCGTGTAGGTGCCGGGTCCGGATGCGGTCTCGGTGCTCATGGGCCTCCCAGGGGGTATTTGTAACTTACAACCAACCCCGTAGCGAGGTGGGTGTTGCGAACGGCGAAGATGGGCCATGGCCCTGATCGCACGCACGATTCCGAGCCCGCTCGGGCCCCTGACGCTGGTGGCATCGCCCACCGGATTGCGCGAGATCCGGTTCGCCGGCGAGTCCGTCGACGCGGTCGATGCCGAGCCGGGCGACTCGGCCATCCTCGCCCGGGCCGCTTCGCAGTTGGCCGAGTACTTCGCCGGCGACCGTCGGGAGTTCGACCTGCCACTCGAACCGCAGGGCACGCCGTTCCAGTTGTCGGTGTGGAAGGTCATCGAAGGGATCGGGTTCGGCGAGACCATTTCGTACGGCGAGGAGGCCCGTCGTCTTGGTGATGCGAAGAAGTCGCGCGCGGTCGGTTCGGCCAACGGTCGCAACCCGTTGCCGATCGTCGTGCCCTGTCACCGCATCATCGGCTCGGACGGTTCGCTCACTGGTTACAGCGGAGGCATCGAGAAGAAGGTGTGGCTGCTCGATCACGAGCGCGACGTGATGGCGGCCCGTCTGCCCGTGCGCAGAGCCACCGACGACCCGCGTCTCGGCGAGTTGTTCGCCAAGGGTCTCAACGGCCCGAACGGCGACCCGCTCAACATCTTTGGTGTTCTGGGCAATCACCCCGACATGCTCAAGCGGTGGCTCGTGTTCGCCACGCACGTGCTGTCGAAGAACTCGCTGTCGCCGCGTGATCGCGAGTTGCTCATTCTGCGCACGGGTTGGAACTGCGGTTCGCGTTACGAGTGGGGTCAGCACGTGGTGATCGCGCGCGATTGCGGGATCAGCGACGCCGAGATCGAAGCGGTGAAGAGTGGTGCCGGAGCGGCGTCGTGGTCGGCCCACGATCGCGTGCTCATGCGCGCGGCCGATGAACTGCACCAACACCAGACGCTGAGCGATCACACCTGGGACGCGCTCACGTCGATGTATTCCACCGAGCAGGTCCTCGACGTGGTGGCCACCGTGGGCAACTACACGATGGTGGCGATGTTCTTGAACAGCACCGGGGTACGTCTGGACGAAGGTGTGCCCGACGAACCGGCCTTGCGCCGACGCAAGAACTAGCCGACGAGTTCAGCCGCGGCGGCGGGCCTGGGCGGCCTGCTCGCGTCGACGACGCGCGGCCTCTTGTTCGGCCGCTTTGCGCGCCTTGCGCTCGGCCTTCAGCGCTTCGCGCTCGGGGCTCGACTCTTTCTCGATCACGACCGGTGCGGTGGTGACGGTGGGTGCCGGCGGCAACTTCCACGCGTCATCGTGCTTGAGGAAGCGAATGATGATGGGGGAGGCGACGGCCTCTCCGCACACGACCGAGGCGAGCATCACCTGGGTGAGAGGAAGGCCGTGCTTCTCGATCACGCCGGGAAGTGCGTCACGCAGTTGGCCTTCGCTCGGATCGTCGGCGGCGTTGCCGAGCGCCTCGATGCAGTCGGCCAAGCAGGCGTCGGTGAGAACGAGGGCGATGCGCTCGAGGTCGCCGTTGATGCGGCCCTTGGCGGCCGCGGTGCGAGCGGCCGAGACGATGGCGGCATCGTCGGGGTTCTGGCCCTTCACGCCGAGGAGGTGCTGGAAACCGTCCTTGGCCTCGTCGTCGAGAGCGTTGTAGCGCGCGACGATGGTGGCGTCGTCGACGAGGCGGATGGCCCGATCGAGGAGCGAGAGAGCGGCGAGGCGGTTCTTGACCTGATTCACAGTGAAGTGAGGCTAGCGGTGCGAACGCCGTCAGAATGGACCCATGAGCCAGTCCGAATCGTTGAAGAGCCGCATGCAGCACGACCTCACCGAGGCGATGAAGGCGAGCGACGAGCTCGCCAAGTCGACCATCCGCATGATGCTGGCCGCGGTCATGAATGCCGAAGTGGCCGGCAAGGAGGCGGTCACGCTCTCCGACGATCAGGTGATCGCCGTGTTGCGTTCCGAGTCGAAGAAGCGCGTCGAGTCGGCCGAGTTGTACGAGCAGGCGGGCCGCACCGAGTTGGCCGCGAAGGAACGCAACGAGATCGTGATCATCGAGAGGTATCTGCCGGCGGCGATCGACGAAGCGCAGTTGCGCGCGGTGGTGGACGAGGAAGTGGCCAAGGCGGCGGCCAATGGACAGTCCGGGCCGAAGGCGATGGGCGCGGTGATCAAGGCGGTGAAGGAGCGAGTGGGCGCGAGTGCCGATGGCGCCCTGATCGCCTCCACCGTCAAATCCGCCCTCTCCTGAGAACG
>JBEAXP010000080.1:0-2688 GCA_041159745.1 Actinomycetota bacterium
ATCCTGGCCGCCGTCGACGTTCCGCCGTGGGGTGGCGACACCGTGTTCACCTCGATGACCGCGGCCTGGAACGCCCTCGATGAGGCGACCCGAACGCGGTTGTCGTCGCTCGTCGCGGTCCACACCGCGCGCGACGCCTACAGCCGCAAGATGCAGCCGCTTCACTCGGGGATGCGGGGGATGACCATCGTGTGCGACGACACGGCCAACGACGAGTTCCGGCATCCGATGGTGTGCCGTCATCCCGAGACCGGCAAGACGGTGCTCTTCTTCAACCGCGCCTACGTGCGCGACATCGATGGCGTCGAGCGCGACGAAGCGCAGGCGCTGATCTCCTTCCTGCATCACCATTCGACCGACGCGCGCTTCACCTATCGGCATCGCTGGTTGCCCGGTGACGTGGTGATCTGGGACAACCGATCCACTCAGCACCTGGCGGTGAACGACTACGGCGGATTCCGCCGCGAACTTCATCGCACGACCATCGCCGGGACTCGCCCCGTGGCGGCATGAGCGAGCGGTGCGCGTGGGCGATCTCGTCGCCCCTGATGATCGACTACCACGACACCGAATGGGGATTCGCGGTGGCCGACGACCGCCGCCTGTTCGAGAAGATCTGCCTCGAAGGATTTCAGAGCGGTCTCTCGTGGTCGACCATTCTGAACAAGCGGGCCGACTTCCGTCGGGTGTTCGCCGACTTCGATCCCGAGCGGGTCGCCCGGTTCGGGCCGCGTGACGTGGAGCGGCTGCTGAAGGACGCATCGATCGTTCGTCATCGGGGCAAGATCGAATCGACCATCAACAACGCCGGCCGTGTCGCCGATCTGATCGACGAGTTCGGGTCGCTGTCCGACTTCGTGTGGCGCTACGAACCCGATCCCGCCTCCCGACCGACCGACCCGACACCCGATCAGGTATACTCGTTCGTCACTTCGCCCGAGTCGGTCGCCCTGTCGAAGGATCTGAAGAAGCGGGGCTGGTCGTTCGTGGGCCCGACCACCATGTACGCGTTCATGCAGTCGATGGGCCTGGTCAACGACCACCACGCGGGCTGCATCGTTCGAGCCGCCGCCGAGCGGTCTCGGCGGAACATGCCTCGAAAGTGAATCATTCGTTCACACCGATCGAACCGATCTGGGAGAATGAGTGATCGTGAGCGACAACACCGACACTCGCACGTCCTGGCTGAGCCCCGACCTCCTCGCCCAGGTCCGGGCCAATGTGCCGCTGGTCTACGTCGATGCCATCCCGGTGCGGGTCGACTCGCACGGTCGGGTGGTGCAGGTGGGCCTGTTGTTGCGCGTGGCCGCCGACGGTTCGATCAGCCGCATGCTCGTGTCGGGACGGGTGCTCTACGGCGAACGCGTTCGCGACGCGCTCATCCGACACCTCGAGAAGGACCTCGGCCCCCTGGCCCTGCCGCGGGTGCCACCCAACCCGGCACCGTTCACGATCGCCGAGTACTTCCCCGACCCCGACGTGAGCGGCTTCACCGATCCGCGTCATCACGCGGTGAGCCTGGCCTATGTCGTGCCGGTCGACGGCGAGTGCACCCCCACGCAGGAGGCTCTCGATCTGGCGTGGTTCAGCCCGTCCGAAGCCGCCAGCGCCAAGATCACCGCCGACATGACGGGCGGCCAGGATCGCCTGCTGCGCCTGGCCCTCGGCCATGTGGGCGAACTGCCTTAGCCAACGAGCCGGATCGGCCGGCCCGATCAGGCGTCGTTCGGGCGCCGCTTGACCACACGACGAGTTCGGCGACTCGCCGTCGGACGGCTGACCACCCGTGTTTCGTCATCGACGTCGATGGAGATGCCGTCGTTGTCGATGTCGCCGGGTTCGCCCGAGGCCTCCCAGACCGCCGGCTCCTCCTCTTTGGGTTTGCGGCCGAGCACTCGCTCGATGCCGAGCATGCTGCTGGCCACGACGGCGCCGACGGATCCATACTTGCGACGCGCGCGTTCGATCATGGCCGC
Source organism: Actinomycetota bacterium (assembly GCA_041159745.1). Lineage (GTDB taxonomy): Bacteria > Actinomycetota > Acidimicrobiia > Acidimicrobiales > Ilumatobacteraceae > Casp-actino8. The sequence goes on from JBEAXP010000080.1 coordinate 1,977, forward strand.
GTCGGCGTTGTGCGGAGTTGGTTCGTCGTCGCGTTCGGGTCGGTTGCTCATGGGTATGCCACAACAGCGTGTCGACACGAATCTACGCTGGGAACGTGTCGGGAGGGGCCCGCCTGAACCGTGCCGTGTCCGCCATGCGGACCGCACTCGTGAACCAGTCGACCCTGCGCGTCGATGCGGTCTCCGGATTGTGGCCGTTGCCCTCCGAACACAGCGTGATCGAGGGAATTCACCGCGATGGACGCTGCGTTTCGATCGAGTGGGACGACGGCATCGTGCTCGAGACGTTGGTGCGCTGGAAGGGTTCGTGGGATCTCTATCGATCGAATCAGATGTGGCGACTGCCCATGTCGTTCGCCCGTGTGGTGATCGAAGTGCCGGGATGGACCGCGGTGTGCTTCGGGTCGGTCGCCGTCGATTCGTATCGCATGCCCGATCGACATCGTCACCCCCAGAGCGGTGGGGTGGGTCCCGACCTTCGTCGCGACGACGTCGATCTCGGATCGGTCGCCACGCGGCTGTTTCACCCGGTGCGGGCCAACACTCCGATCTTCGATGCACTGGGCGATCCGCACGTCCTGAGCGGATCGGGGAACGTCGACCGTTCGGAAGTGCTGTGGTCGCTCGAGTTGAGTCCGTTCACTCCCTTGAATGAACTCGAGTACGACGATGTTTGGTTGATCGTGCAGGCGATGGCTCGGGCCGTTCGCGA